>JAESQI010000339.1 GCA_016765255.1 Robiginitomaculum sp.
ATGCGGGCGACGATGGTGTCGCCGTTGGAAATGCCGCCCAATATACCGCCTGCGTGGTTGGTCAAAAATTTTGGCTTGCCGTTCTCTATGCGAATTTCGTCTGCGTTTTCAACACCCGTAAAGGCGGCGCTAGCAAAACCTGCCCCAATTTCAACTCCTTTGGCAGCGTTAATAGACATCAGTCCAGCGGCGATATCTGTGTCGAGTTTTCCGTAAACAGGCGCGCCCCAGCCAGCCGGTACGCCGCTGGCGTGGACTTCAACAATAGCGCCGACCGAATTCCCGTCTTTGCGCAGGGCGTTCAGATAAGTTTCCCACTTGCTTACAACGGCTTTGTCAGGGCTAAAGAATGGATTATTGCCAACTTCCTTCCAGTCCCAATTTTCGCCGTCAATCATCTCGGTGCCAATTTGAATGAGACAGCCACGGATTTGAACCCGCTCGCCCAAGATTTTACGGGCAATCGCCCCCGCAGCAACCCGCATTGCGGTCTCGCGGGCGCTGGATCGACCCCCGCCTCTATAATCCCGAAACCCGTATTTGGCGTCATAGGTGAAGTCAGCGTGTCCCGGTCTGTACCTGTCTTTAATCTCGGCGTAATCGCGGGAGCGTTGATCTGTGTTCTCGATCAGAAGACTAATGGGTGTACCCGTTGTGCGCGGCCCGTCTGTGTCGTCGTCCTCAAATACACCAGAGAGAATTTTGACAATGTCCGCTTCTTGACGTTGGGTGACAAATTTGGATGTCCCTGGGCGGCGCTTGTCCAAGTATTTTTGGATATCAGGCTCGGTCAGGGAAATGCCCGGAGGACAACCATCAATGACGCAACCAATTGCTGTGCCGTGGCTCTCACCCCAACTGGTAAATCTAAATAGTTTTCCAAATGTATTATCCGACATTATGCATTCCCTGTCAGGCCTGCGGCCTTCCGCGCCTCTTGTCTTGTTAAACTAATGCAGACATTTTAAAGCACAAGCCTAAAAAGCGCGGGCGCCAGCGCGAACCCTGATCGCTTGCGGGGCAGGGGGGACGAGGGTTTCGAACGCTTGTTTGCATTTGATAAAGGCGGCCATATTGCCGTAGGGGCTGTCGGGATGATAAAATTTTGCCTTGGCACGCCAAGCATTGCGAATGTCAGCTTCACGAGCTGCCATATTAAGTCCCAATGTCATTACGGCTACATGTCGCGTCATCTAATTGCCCATTCACTGCATTATTATATGAACACTTTGTATAGAGACGTTGTAAATTTCTTGCTAATAAGCATGGTTAACAGACTATTATTGTTGTAAAAAATGGTAGTATTGAAACTTACAGAGCGCAGAAACCTATGACTAAATCCGTGATCCCCCCTTCGCCCAGCGATGCCGCATACAAACATAACGCTGCATATAAAGCTGTGAAAAAGGCTAATCAGACGCCAATGTTTGACCGTAGTGATCCATTGGCTCTTTTTAGTGAATGGTTAGAAGAGGCCAAAAGCAAAGAAGAAAATGATGCCAATGCGATGGCGGTGGCGACAGTAGACGCGGACGGTCTGCCCGATGTGCGCATGGTTTTGCTAAAAGGTTTTGATGATCGCGGTTTTGTTTTCTATTCTCATAAGAACAGCGCAAAGGGCATACAATTGCGGGCGAATAATAAAGCCGCCCTCAATTTTCACTGGAAATCGCTCCGCAGGCAAGTTCGTATACGCGGTGATGTCACAATGGTGGGCAAAGCGGAAATAGGCGCGTATTTTGCATCTCGCGCCAGAGAAGCGCAAATCGGCGCGTGGGCTTCGAAACAATCCAAGGGACTGAAAAACCGAGGCGTGTTTGAGAAAGCTATGGACGAGTTGCGGATAAAATTTAAAGGAGCGTCAGTGCCTTTACCGCCGGGTTGGAAGGGCTGGCGTGTGGAGCCAAAGCAGATAGAGTTTTGGCGCGACAAACCCTTTCGTCTGCACGATAGATTGCTTTTTACACGAGATAATCAGGCCGATGAATGGGAAACCTCTAGGCTTTACCCTTAACTGAACAGTTCTGGACGGGGCTTTAGAATAGTATAGAGTGGTGCCCATGGATTTTATTTTTATCATCATGATACTTGTTTTTGTCATCATCCCTTGGGTGAACAAGTCAAAAGAGAAAAAGGGCAAGAAAAATAATTGGGGGCAAAGTCACGCGCAGATAAAAAATAAATATGGGCATTCAGGCGCCTCTAATATGGCCCATAAGCGCCTACATAGCAGTGATAGTAGCAGTGCTTTCCCCGAAGGTCATAAGGAACATGTGCAGGCACGCGACATAAGGGACGCCCAAGAGAACCGCAAAATGGAACAAACCATTCATAGTCACAAGAATGTAGGGATTGTTCGCGCCCAGAATAAAGGCCGTTCGGATTGGGGCACGCGAGGCGATAAAACGTCCTTTACGGGTTTGATTGTCATTATCATATTAGCGGTGCTGTTGTATTTTTTAGCGACGACAGCCTTTTAAAGTAATTGATACGTGAAAGCATAAATATGAACAAACTCACATCATTAAAAACATGCCTTGTTAAATTTGCCGCAGGGCTGGCTATATTTACACCTCTGTTTTTTGCCGTTTCTGCTCTTGGTTCTCGGTTTGGTTTGTGGGACTGGAAATTTGGCTTTGGTGTTTTGGTGCGAAATTACGGGACAAAGCTTTTATTGCTCACTCTTATCGTTGCGGTATTGGCTTTGATTTTATCATTAGTGCTCAAACCGCGCAAAGGCTGGATGGTTGCTCTGTTGGCTCTTGTTGTACCACTCGTCGGTATGGGGTACGGGAAAAGTGTGGCGGATAAGGCTAAGGCTTTGCCCTTTATTCATGATGTCACGACCGACACCCAAGACGTTCCAACTTTTACCAATGCAATTATTAGCCTCCGCGGGGCAGGGTCAAATAGTTTGGACTATGTTGGGAAAATTGACCAAAGATCAAAGAAGCTTGTGTCCGTAGAGCAAGTCGCTGCTTACCCTGATATCCGTACCATCGTTCTCTCTGAAACATCTGATATTGTCTTTGAGCGTGCATTGAAAGCGGCAAAATCTATGGGGTGGAATATTGCGTCGAGCGCGCAAGGCTCAGGTATTCAAGACGCTGGCATGATTGAAGCCACGGCGACGAGTTTCTGGTTTGGCTTTAAAGATGATGTCGTGATCCGTGTTCGTCCATCTGATGGGGGCGGGTCAATTGTTGATGTGCGCTCTATAAGCCGTGTCGGCGGGTCTGATCTCGGGGCCAATGCAGCCAGAGTTCGTAAATTCCGAGACA
>JAESQI010000340.1 GCA_016765255.1 Robiginitomaculum sp.
ACAGCGTAAGCACGCAGCAAAATGAGGCAAATCATTTGCTTAAAATATACGATGAAGACGGTTATTCATCAGACGAAACCGCAGGTGCGGACATCGATATTGTTCAAGATTATGACGATTTTAACGAGCTAGAACAATTGTTAGCGCCTGATGAGAGTATGGACTTTGAAACCATAAGCGGCGCAGATGACCTACAGGACATAGACAGTGAAGGCTCTTCTCAAGCCGTCATGCATTCTGATGTCGTTACTCAACTTGGCCTTGCCGTTGATTTGCCCCGCATATCAAACCTGCAAGGTGATCATGTGCAATCGGTATCAAAAACAGAAGAAGTTCTACAACCAATTGACCAACATAACCCAGATAGACAAGCCTTTACCCGCCGTGGGCCGCGCGCCAATGACACCAAAATTTCGCCAGATCAACTTGAAGGCCTAAACATTTTGGTCGTCGAAGATATTGAAGCCAATCAAATAGTAATTCGGTCTTTGTTAGAGCCTGTTGGGTGTAATATTACAATCGCAGAGAACGGGAAAAAAGGGCTGGAAATGCTTGAATTGCAAATGTTTGATGTAGTTTTGATGGATATTCGGATGCCGATTATGAACGGGATTGAGGCAACACAACATATCCGAAATACGCCAGGGCCACACCAAAATGTGCCGATCATTGCGCTTACGGCGGATGCATCGGCGGAAAATAATGCACAATGTTTGGCCGCAGGTGCCAATGTATTTTTAACAAAACCAGTGATTGTTAGCGAGCTATTTAGCTCTATTCGGTTTGTTCGGGAAAAATATAACCGCACACAGCAATCAGCCCTTTCTGCGTAAAGACCAGCTTGACACATATGGGATGGTGTCTACATTTGCCGTATGACAATATATCCCCTTTACCAAATTGATGCCTTTGCCAGCGAAATATTTAGCGGTAATCCAGCCGCAGTAATGCCACTCTCTGCATCCTTGCCAGATAAAGTCATGCAAAATATTGCTCAAGAAAACAATCTGGCTGAAACTGCATTTATTGTTCAGAGAGCGGACGGGGACTATGATCTGCGTTGGTTTACACCCAATGCGGAAATCGAATTTTGTGGCCATGCAACTATTGCCAGCGCCCATGTCCTAATCGCCGAACTTGGGCATTCTCCTATGGTCGTTTTCCACACGCAAATCGGAAAGTTAGACGTTACACATACTAAGCTAGGCTATACGCTGAAAGCGCCCCTCTATCAAAGTAGCTCCATTCCAATAGACAAAGTTATCAATAAGGTGTTTGGAAAAAATATTGTAGGCGTATATCATGCACGAAATAATATATATGTAGAGCTCGTGAGTGCACAGGCTGTCAAAGATTTCACGCCTGATATGGGCGCTATCGCGGATTATCTCGCTAGTTTAAGTAAAGACATGTTCATGGGCGTGAGCATTATGGCCGAGGGGAACGGGGACTTTCGTCAGTATGATTTTATCTCTCGTCATTTTGCTCCCTTACACGGCGTACCAGAAGACCCTGTGACTGGATCTGCTCATAGCGCACTGGCCCCGTTCTGGGCAAAACGCCTAAATGGGAAAACAGAATTGCTGGCTTACCAATGCTCAAAGCGGGGCGGGGAGCTTGTTTTAAGTGTTGGCACCGACGCCGTATATATTACAGGACAAGCCATAACATATTTACGTGGGGAGATTTTTCTGACCCCATAAAACGTGCAATATTTGGGCGAAAAGACTAAATTTCCAATAAAAATATTGTTTTTCGCTAAATATTTATTGATTTACGATAATAAATTGCGTATGATGGCCTCATTACATTCGATATAGGAGGCTGTGATGACATTGGAACATAAAAATACAGGTCAAAAGAGTGGGCGTAAAAGCGGCGGGTGGGTTAAAAATGCCCTGCGTATTATACTACCATTATTTGTCATTATTGCAGGCGTTGCGGGCTTTTCTCTCATGGGTACGCTAAAGGCAAAGCCAGAAACAAAGACCCAAGCTCCGAGCGCAACGCCTGTCATAACGGCCAAAGCAGAAATGCGTTCCGTCATTCTAGGTGTACAGAGCCAAGGTGAAGTTCGCCCACGCACGGAAATAAATCTTGCCGCGCAAATATCTGGAAAAATCACTTATATGTCAGAGGCGTTTGTAGAAGCTGGTCAATTTACCAAAGGCGATATCCTTATTCGCATCGAAAGCGCGGATTATGATTTACAGGTGACCCAATCCGAAGCCAATGTAGCGCAAGCACAAATTGTTTTGACCAGAGAAATATCTGAAAGTGATATTGCTCGTCGGGATTGGGAAGACCTTGGATCAGGGGAAGCGACTCCATTATCTTTACGCGAGCCGCAATTGGCAGAGGCCCGCGCAAAATTAGCAGCAGCGCAAGCTGGTCTCGGCATGGCCCAACTTGGGCAAGAACGGACAATACTTCGTGCGCCCTTTACAGGTAGGGTTGGCGAAAAAACGGTATCCTTTGCCCAATATATTACACCCGGGCAAAAACTAGGCCGTATTTACGCTATAGATGTTGCTGAGGTGAAACTGCCCTTAACCGATACAGATATGGGAAAACTTGGGCTAGGGATTGGGTTTAACGCCAGTTCTGCGCGCCCGGGACCAGAGGTCATATTTAGCGCTGTGATCTCTGGAGAGCCTCATACATGGCGGGGGACATTAACCCGCACGGCTTCGGAATATGATGCAGCCACACGCACACTGTTTGGATATGCGATGTTAAATGATCCCTACGGTAAAGGTGCAGATAAAGATACGCCGTTGGCTGTCGGCCTGTTTGTCAACGTAGAAGTTACAGGAAAAACAACGACAGAAACAATACGGGTTCCACGCAATGCGCTTCGTGGATCTGACACTATTTACATCGCAAATGAAGATAACACATTGTCGATCCGAACCGTAGCTGTGAAATCTACAAACCGAGAATATGCTATTATATCGTCTGGAATATCGGACGGCGAGAAGGTGATTATATCGCCTGTAAAGGGTGTGTTTGACGGCATGCCAATTGAAATCGCACTCACGTCAACTGATAACGCATATAACACGCAAACGAAACTTTAGGAGGCCATGATGAAAAATATTATAACGTGGTGGGCAGGAAATAAAGTTGCTGCCAATTTATTGATGATTGGCATTATTCTTGGCGGCATTGTCAGCTTCTTTATGATGGAACGGGAAATGGAACCCTATGTGGAATTTCCGGGCGCGCAAATATCAGTCACATGGCTCGGCGCTTCACCCCAAGATATTGAAGAACAGATTGTTGTCCGCCTCGAAGAAGCGGTGAGTAGTGTTGACGGTATCGACAGGCTCTGGTCACGGGCCAATGAAAGCAGCGCCCGTCTTTGGGTTATCGGTAAAAACGGAATTGACGGCGATGCCTTTATTCAAGACATCACCCGCGAAATAAATGCGATCAGCACATTTCCAGCCGCCGCCGAGCCAGCACAAGTCTCGCAGTTTAGAAACCGCAATGAAATTATGCGCATTGCTGTTTCAGGCGACGTGGGTGAAAAATTACTCAAACGAACGGCAGAAAAAGTACGCAGAGAAATTGCACTTCTTCCCTTTGTACCGTCGGTTACTTTGTTTGGGACACGCGGCGAAGAAGTGTCCATCGAGGTCTCTGAAGTCAACTTAAAGCGCTATGGCCTAACATTGCAAAACGTTGCCGATGCGGTGCGCGCAAGCTCACTTAATGCATCGGCGGGCACAGTACGGACGGGGCTGGGTAATATCCAAATTCGCACTCGAAATTTGGCCGATGATAAGACAGATTTCGAAAATATTGTCGTGCGGCAATTGGCGGGCGGGGCCACGGTTTTGGTCAAAGATGTGGCCACTGTCATAGACGGGTTTGAGCAAGTAAATTTACTCGCAACCGTGAACGGCGAACGTACAGTCTTGGTGCAAATTCAATCTGGCCCAAATATGGACGTGGTAAAAATGGCCAAAGCCGTGCGTGAATACATGGAAGAAAATGCGGATACATTACCCCCTGGCGTCTCTATGACATTGTGGGATGATGCGTCTGTGGTATATTCTGGTCGCATTAACACGATTGGGACTAATTTTCTATCAGGCCTGATCTTAGTGTTCATCACCTTGTTTTTATTCCTACGCCCAAAAGTTGCGTTTTGGGTCTCCATAGGCATCGTCACGGCATTTGCAGGTGGGTTGGCATTTTTGCCGCTGTTTGGCGTCTCGTTTAATATGATCTCGACCTTTGCATTTTTGCTGGTGATTGGTGTGATTGTAGATGATGCCATTATTGTTGGCGAAGCTATACATTCCCGCAACGAGGAAAACCAAACAGGATTGACCGCAGCCATTGGCGGCACGAATATGGTAACAAAACCAGTAATTTTCGCGGTTCTAACAACCATGATTTTCTTTGCGCCTTGGATGTTTTTATCAGGCGGCACGAGTGAATTTACCCGAGCTATTTCTTTAGTGGTTATTTTGGCCCTTGCTTTTTCCCTCATCGAAAGTCTCTTGATTTTACCGGCTCATTTGGCACATCTAAAACCTGTGAATCCAAAAAACCCGATTACACGTATGCAAGCAAAAATTGCTTACAGCCTCGTATGGGTCGCCAATAATATATACCGCCCCTCTATGAAATTTTGCTTGAAACGTCGTTATCTCACCGCCGCAATGTTTTTGTCGGCAATGGTGTTGTCAGTGGGCCTGCTCACCAACGGAATTGTCAAAACCAGCTTCATGCCAGAAAGCGAGTCGGACCAAATTAACATCACTGTCGATTTGCCTGAAGGCACACCTTATACACGGACTCTTCAAGTTTTGACGCAAATCCAGACAGCGGAAAAAGCTCTTGAAGAAGAAATTAACGAAAGCACGAGCGGCAAAGGGAAATTGATCGAGAACTGGTATACACGCTCAAGGGATAATCAGGTCTTGGCACTGGTGAAACTGGTGCCACCAGAAACACGAACCCTTACGGCAAAAGAGACCGCAACGCGCCTCCGCGAGCTGATTGGCGAAGTGCCAGACGCTGAAAAAATAGCGGTGGAATATAAGGACGGAAATAATAATGATCCCGCCATTGAATATGTCCTCAATGCAACCGATTTAGATGCCCTTGCTTTGGCGTCCCAAGACCTCATAGATCAATTACGGTCTTATGAGGGTGTATTTAATGTGGTCAATGACACCCAAAGCAGTGTTGAGGAAGTGCAATTTGATCTCAAGCCGGGCGCCCAGGCCCTCGGGATTACGTCTGCGGATATTGCTCGACAAATTCGCCAAGGTTTCTTTGGTGAAGAAGTGCAGCGTCTGCCGAGGGACCGACAAGATGTACGTGTATTTGTACGCTATCCTGCTGTCGATAGAACATCCCTAGATTTCCTAAGTCAAATCCGTATTCGCGCAAATGACGGGCGAGAAATACCGCTAGGCGTTGTTGCAGACTTGCGGTTTGAACAAGGCATATCAAGTATATTACGCCGTGAGCGTCAAC
>JAESQI010000341.1 GCA_016765255.1 Robiginitomaculum sp.
CCGCAGCAAATAAAACAGGCCGGCGACGCAGATTAAAAAAAATAGTCAACAAACTGCCTGTCTTTCTGCGCCCGCCACTGCGCCTATTTTATATTTTAATATGGAGGCGAGGTTTTTTAGACGGAAAAAGCGGCTTTCTTTATGCGATAATGATGGCGACCTATGAAGCGATGATTGTTTCATTCGTAATATCACATTCATCAAAGCCTGAATAATACTTCCAAGTATTTTACTTGATTATCGACGAGAATTCAGTAAAAAAACCTCAGATCAACACGGCAAAGAGGCATGAAACATGGCTAGAATATACGACAGTAGAAAACGAGTTTTAATTACGGGCGGAGCCGGGTTTGTTGGCTCGCATTTGGTTGACCGCTTGCTAGAGCAAGGGCATGATGTTTTGTGCGTTGACAATTTATTTACGGGCAGCAAACGCAATATTGACCGGTTTCATAATCATTCTCGGTTTGAATTTATGCGCCACGATATAACCATGCCACTTTATGTCGAGGTTGACGAAATTTATAATCTCGCCTGCCCTGCCTCCCCAATTCATTACCAACATGACCCTGTGCAGACGACGAAAACATCTGTTCACGGCGCCATCAATATGCTCGGCCTTGCCAAGCGCCTAAAGTGTAAAATCTTTCAGGCCTCAACCAGCGAAGTTTACGGCGACCCAAGTATTCACCCCCAGCCAGAAGACTATTGGGGCAATGTCAATCCTATTGGTATTCGCTCTTGTTATGACGAGGGGAAAAGATGCGCTGAAACGCTCTTCTTTGATTATCACAGACAACATGATTTAGAGATTAAGGTTGCGCGTATTTTTAATACCTATGGCCCACGTATGCACCACGCCGATGGGCGGGTCGTTTCAAATTTTATTGTTCAAGCCCTGCAAGGTACAGATATAACTATTTATGGTGACGGCCTGCAAACACGTTCCTTTTGTTATGTTGATGATTTGGTAGACGGCTTCATCCGTTTCATGGATACAGACGCAAGTGTAACCGGCCCGATAAACCTGGGCAATCCTAGCGAGTTCACCATTAAAGAACTAGCGGAAAAAGTTGTCGCGATGACGGGGTCGAAATCCAAAATAATCTACCAAGACCTCCCCCAAGATGACCCAAAACAAAGACGCCCTGTGATCTCAAAAGCAAAGGCGGAACTGGATTGGGAACCAAAAATTGACGTTGATCAAGGTTTGAAATTAACAATCGACTATTTCAAGGATTTGCTCAAAGATATGAACTCTATATAAAATCCCCCTCCTATGAAAATTTCCGTCATCACTGCAGTCTATAATCGCCGCGCCACAATCGTGGACGCAATGACAAGCTTGCAAAGCCAAGATTATGATAATTACGAACACATTATAACCGATGGCGGCTCTACGGACGGCACACTCGAAGAAATCAACAAACTCTCAGATCACCGGACGAAAATGATATCTGGGCCTGACGAGGGCATTTATGACGCTCTCAATAAAGGCATAAAACGTGCCACTGGGGACATTATTGGCCTCATGCATTCTGATGATTTTTTTGCCTCAGATACTGTGTTAAGTAAAATTAGCGATGCGTTTAATCAATCATCCATAGACGGGGTTTACGGCGATCTTCAATATGTATCGGCTACCGACCCCACAAATATTATCCGGCATTGGAAATCAGGCGTCTTTTCTCAAAAAAAACTTGCCCGAGGATGGATGCCGCCCCACCCAACACTCTATCTGCGCCGTGAAGTGTTCGACAGATTGGGTCTATATGATACGAGCTTTAAAATCGCGGCAGATTACGACGCAATGCTACGCTGGCTTGGCGCAGGCAAAATTAAACTTGCCTATATCCCCGAAGTCCTAGTAAAGATGCGTGTCGGCGGTGAAAGCAATAAATCCATCAGTAAAATATTACAAAAAAGCCGTGAAGATTACCGTGCCATCAAGAGTAATAATATTGGTGGATACGGTACATTGGCAATAAAAAATTTGAGTAAGATAAAACAATTTATTGGAAATAATAGGTAAAATTAAATGACTAAAACGGCACTCATTACTGGTATAACAGGGCAAGACGGTTCTTATCTTGCTGAATTTTTGTTGGAAAAAGGCTATGAGGTTCACGGTATTAAACGCCGTGCTTCGTCTTTTAACACCCAGCGTATCGACCACATTTACCAAGATCCACATGTCCCAAACCCTAGGCTTAAACTCCATTACGGTGATTTGACCGATAGCTCAAACCTAACCAGAATCATACAAGAAACACAACCAGACGAAATATATAATCTCGGAGCGCAAAGCCATGTTGCCGTCAGTTTTGAAGCTCCTGAATATACAGCTGATGTTGACGGTATGGGCACATTGCGCATACTAGAAGCTGTGCGCTTGTTAGGGCTAGAAAAAAAGACTCGGTTTTACCAAGCCTCTACGTCCGAACTTTATGGTCTTGTTCAAGAGACACCACAAAAAGAAACAACACCATTTTATCCGCGTAGTCCTTATGCAGTCGCAAAACTTTATTCTTATTGGATCACAGTCAATTACCGCGAGGCTTACGGCATGTATGCCTGTAACGGTATTTTATTTAATCACGAGAGTCCCCGAAGAGGCGAGACATTTGTAACTCGGAAAATCACAAGAGGGCTTGCAAATATTGCCCAAGGTTTGGAAAACTGTTTGTTCATGGGCAATATTGATGCCCTGCGAGATTGGGGCCATGCGAAAGATTATGTCCGTATGCAATGGATGATGTTGCAACAAGACGAAGCCGATGATTTTGTTATCGCCACGGGTAAACAATATTCTGTTCGAGAATTTATTTTGTGGTCGGCCCAAGAACTTGGAATTACGTTACGCTTTGAAGGGCAAGGTTTGAAAGAAAAAGCCATTGTCGCAGCTGTAACCGGCGATAACGCACCTGCTCTAAATGTTGGCGATGTAGTCATGCAGATTGATCCGCGTTATTTCCGCCCCGCAGAAGTAGAAACACTATTGGGTGACCCAACAAAGGCCAAAGAAATTCTTGGCTGGGTACCCGAAATTAGCGCGCAAGAAATGTGCTCCGAAATGGTCAGAGCAGACCTTAAAACAGCCAAAACACATGCTCTACTTAAGCAACACGGCATGGATGTGCCCGTCTCTGTGGAAAATTAGTGAGACAAAACCATAAATATTATGTAGCTGGACATCGGGGCATGGTTGGCACGGCAATTCTTCGTCAATTAGAGGCACAAGGCATAGCGCGTGACGCCGTTCTCACACGCACCCATACCGAGCTGGACTTAACGCAGCAAGACGCTGTGCGTAGCTTTATGCAAGTAGAAAAACCTGATACCGTTATTCTTGCTGCTGCCAAGGTTGGTGGCATACACGCCAATAACGTTTACCCCGCCGAGTTCATCTATGCCAATTTAATGATGGAGTGCAATATTATCCATCAAGCCTTTGCCGCAGGTGTAAAGCGTCTACTATTTTTAGGCAGTTCGTGCATTTACCCGAAACATGCAGGCCAACCCATGCGTGAAGACGCACTTCTGACGGGCCCCCTAGAAGCAACCAATGAACCTTATGCCATAGCAAAAATTGCAGGCATAAAATTGTGTGAAAGTTACAACAGACAATACGGTGTCGATTTTCGTTCCGTCATGCCAAGTAATCTTTACGGCCCAAATGACAGTTTTCACCCAGAAAACAGTCATGTCCTCCCTGCTCTTATTCGCCGCTTTCACGAAGCCGTACAAAATAGCGCACCAGAAGTTATCATATGGGGTAGCGGAAAACCAAAACGCGAATTTTTACACGTTGACGACATGGCTGAAGCGTCCGTATTTGTGCTAAATTTAGAGAAAGATGTCTATAACGCCAATACGCAAGCCATGTTGTCGCATATAAATGTTGGCACAGGTGTCGACGTCACGATTGCTGAGCTTGCTCATATTATTGCTGACGTCACAGGGTTTAAAGGACAGATTAGTTTTGATACTTCCAAACCAGATGGCACACTGCGAAAATTAATGGACGTGACGCGACTTAATAATATGGGCTGGACTGCAAAAATCACTTTAAAAACCGGTATAAAGACTACATATGATTGGTATATTAAGCACCAAAATTCTTTACGAACATAAGCTGATTATTTCTACTTTTACAAGGCACAGCAATGAATATTACGATGATTGGTACAGGATATGTTGGACTTGTTTCAGGTGTCTGTTTTTCAGATTTCGGACATCAAGTAACATGTGTTGACAAAGACGGTAGCAAAATCACCAAGCTGAATAACGGCCAAGTCCCAATCTATGAGCCAGGACTAGAGGCCGTAATGGCCCGTAATGTTGAGGCAGGACGCCTAACTTTTACCGAAGATTTAATTACGGCTGTCGCAGATGCCGACGCTGTGTTTATTGCCGTTGGCACACCAACTCGCAGAAGGTCAGGTCATGCAGACCTAACTTACGTTATGGCGGCAGCTAAAGAAATAGCGCATTCATTAAACGGTTATACGGTTATTGTTACAAAATCCACCGTGCCTGTAGGAACGAACCGCGAAGTAGCAAAGGTCATTAAAGCAGCAAATCCTGAGGCTAATTTTGACGTTGCATCCAACCCTGAATTCCTCCGAGAGGGAGCGGCCATTGATGATTTCATGCATCCTGACCGCGTGGTTGTCGGTATCGAAACAGAGCGCGCAAAGAATGTCATGGGCGATATCTACAAGCCTTTATTCTTGCGTGATTTTCCAATTGTTTATACTGATTTAGAATCAGCGGAAATGATTAAATATGCTGCCAATGCTTTCCTCGCTACAAAAATAAGCTTCATTAATGAGATCGCTGCCTTGTGCGAAAAAGTTGGCGCAGATGTCAAGTCAGTCTCCAAAGGCATGGGATTGGACAAACGCATTGGTAATAAGTTCTTACACGCTGGGCCAGGTTATGGTGGCTCTTGCTTTCCAAAGGACACACTGGCCCTCACGAAGATCGGCCAAAAACATGGTGTCCCACAAAATATAGTCGAGACAGTCATTGCCGTTAATGACGTGGTGAAAGACCGCATGGTTGATAAAATTGTGGATATTTGCGGCGGCTCTGTGCGGGGTAAAATCATTTCTGTTCTTGGCGTCACCTTTAAGCCCAATACAGATGATATGCGCGACGCGCCCTCTCTCACCATCATCCCTGCCCTAAAAGATAAGGGGGCAAAAATACGTATTGTCGACCCACACGGCCAACATGAAGGTGAAGCCTTATTGCCAAACACACAATGGGTAGAC
>JAESQI010000342.1 GCA_016765255.1 Robiginitomaculum sp.
CCTCATGCCAAATCATGTGCACCTGATCATAACACCATCACACGAAGATGGACTTCGTGCTTGCGTAGCCAATGCTCATCGTCGATACGCTGGGCGAATTAATGCGCGCAACAAATGGACAGGGCATCTCTGGCAAGGGAGGTTTGGGTCTGTTGTAATGGACGAGGCGCATTTGTACAATGCCTTTGCTTATGTAAGCCTAAACCCAGTTCGCGCAGGCCTCGTTAAACGCGCCCAAGATTGGAAATGGTCGAGTGTGCGAGCGCACCTGTACGGGAAAGATGACGGCATAACCAATGTCGCCGCCCTGCACGAACGTATTGATAATTTTGGTGACTATTTAAAACAAACATTTACGGATGATGATTATGAATCCATACGGCGCAGTGAGACTGTTGGGCGCCCAATCGGAAGTGATGATTTTTTAAAGTCTCTTGAGGAGAAACTATCGCGGACACTACGTCGCCAACCCAGAGGAAGAAAAAAGAAATAATACAGTTATTGGCATTGTAATGAAAACCTTTTTACGAGTCGTTTAGGCCTCTGCAATGTCCCCTCTTTATCCGAATAACAGATTGCCAGACTCTATAGGCCGCGTTAAGTATTTATCTCGTAGCTCTGGATATGAAAGCCATCGATGATTTACCATTCTTTGAAAGATAAAAACCTTAAGGCCAGTTTTAGTACGGCTCTCTTATCGTCTCTTGCGCCTGACGGTGGGCTTTATATGCCTGACCGTTTCCCCGAATTTACGGATGAGCAGCTTGCGTATTTGGGCGCGTTGCCATTTCATGAATGCGCGGGTAAACTGGCTCGGTTTTTTGTTGATGACAAATTTAGCCAAGAGAATTTAGACTCTATCTGCGCCGATGCGTATGATTTCGAATTGCCCTTAAAGACTTTATCGGGCGAGGTTTTAGACCCTGCACTGCCTGAACCAGAGGACGAATATATATTGGAGCTTTTTCACGGCCCTACCCTCGCCTTTAAAGATTTTGCCGCGCGGTTTATGGGCAGAGCGACAAGCCATTTACTGGCTCGCTCACATGAGACCCGCACTATTTTAGTGGCTACATCCGGCGATACTGGCGGCGCAATTGGGCATGCATTCTTGAACCAAAATGGCATAAGAGTGTTTATCTTATTCCCCCAAGGCGGGGTGAGTTCGGTTCAAGAGCATCAACTGACCTCTATGGGCGAAAATTCCAACGTCAAAGCCATCGCCATTGACGGCACTTTTGACGATTGTCAAATGTTGGTCAAGCAAGCTTTTGCTGATAAAGACCTTGCAGATAAACATAAATTGATGTCCGCCAATTCCATAAATGTTGGCCGCGTGATTCCGCAAAGTTTTTATTGTTTCTGGACGAGTTTGCAAGTCAAAGCCGCCCACCCGAACAGGCCGATTGTTTATAGTATTCCGTCTGGGAACCTTGGAAATTTAACAGGCGGGCTGATTGCAAGACGCATGGGGGCGCCCATCAATAAATTTGTAGTGGGGAATAATGCCAATCACCCGTTTACGGATTATTTGAATACAGGAAATTACCAACCCTGCGCCTCTGTCCCAACTCTTTCCAATGCTATGGATATTGGGCGACCAAATAATTTCCCGCGCATTCTAGCGTTGTTTAATCATGATCATGAGGCGATTGCTCAAATTTGCCACGGTGTACACTTTAGTGACGCAGACACCGAACGGCACATGTTTAAAATATACCGAGATCATAATTATATCATGTGCCCCCACACGGCTGTGGGGCATATGGCTCTTGAGGATTTTGCGAGTTCGACACAAGAGGAATATACGAAAGTCACAGTTTCTACGGCCCACCCTGCCAAGTTCAAAGATGATGTGGAACGTATTTTGCAAATGGACATCCCCCTGCCGCCGTCTCTACAAAGCTATGTGGACGCACCGTCTCATAAGCTTGTTATAGAACCGACACTGTCGGCTCTGAGCCATGTTTTGAATTAAAATGCGTCTCACTCGGAAACAAACTTAAAACCTACATACCTGTTATTCGAAGAGCTTGCGGCTTAATTATATGTTTTTTAGCACAATTGCACTTAGCAATTTAATATGATCTGCTTGGGCATTTAAGCACGGAACAAGTGATAGGTTTTCACCGCCAAAAGATATAAATTTCTCTTTAGCCCGAATGGACAATTCTTCCAATGTTTCCAAACAATCGGCAGCAAATCCTGGGGTTATGAGGACAATATTTTTCTCCCCATTCTCCGCACATTCCTGTAACACGTCAATTGTATATGGGGTGAGCCATTGTTTGGGGCCAAACCTAGATTGATATGTTAAAACCATCTTGTCTTGCAGGTCAGGAAGAGAGTTTTGCATCATTTTAAATGTTTGCGTGCACTCGTCTTCATAAGGGTCACCTTTGTCTATTGAGGACTTTGGCAGGCCATGAAAAGAAACCAGTATTTTATCAGCGGGATTTTTTTGGTTGTGCAGAAAGTTTTTCAAGCTTGAAGCCAATGCAGAAATGTACAAATCATGATCGTGATATGCCCGCGTACATTTCAACCGAACATTTGATTTTAGTTTTTTTTGTATGCGGTTCACCTCATCATGAACAGACCCCGTCGTCGCGCCTGCATATTGAGGATATAAAGGCACAATTAAAACCTCGTCGCAGTCTTCAGCGGTCAAATCTTTGATGCCTTGCTCTATGGACGGCTGCCCGTACCGCATTGCGGCCCTTACGATTACTCTATCACCCACAGTTTCTTGCAAAGTATCTTGCACGGCTTTCGCCTGAGTTATTGTTGTTTGCACAAGGGTAGAGTATTGAGAATATTGCCCTGCCTCATCTTTATCCCAGATTAAGGCATATGCTTTAGCAGATTTTGCAGGCCGTGACCTTAATATAGTGCCGTAAAGAATTGGCCACCACAGCAATGGTGTCAATTCAATTACACGGCGATCTTTTAAGAACTGTGTCAAATATGTGCGCGTATCTTTAATTGTGGGCGCACTTGGCGACCCTAAATTTACCAGCAATACTCCAATTTTTGTGCGCACCTATTGTCCTTTGAAATGCTGATATTTATGTCACAGCGACCTTATACTCAGGGCTAAGCCCTTGACGTGTGTCTCCGTATGCTTACCAATACATTTATAAAAAATAAAGCATCGTTTATCATGAATATAGGAAAATTTGATGAAAAATATTTTCATACTCACCGTTTCTGCAGCCGCCTTACTAACCGCGTCTTGCCAGGATAAAACTACGCGCTCAACTCAAGCAATGCAAATGCCCGCACAGTCAGAACAAGAAACGGCTCCAACCATACAAGAGGCGAAAACCTTCTTGGAAACGTCCGCCAAAGAAATTGAAACACTAAGTCTCCGAGGGGCAAAAATTGCTTGGATCAATAATAATTTTATCACAGAGGATACGGATTGGCTGGCATCTAAGGTCGGAGAAGAATTTGGGTTATTATCAACACGTTTAGCCAATTCTGCAAAACGGTTTAACGATTTAAGCCTTCCTGCAGACATGGCGAGAAAAATGGATGGCCTAAAACGGGGAAGTAACTTCCCTGCCCCTGACAAAGAAGGTGCGGCAGCAGAACAGGCGACAATACAAACATCGCTCAACTCAGCGTATGGCAAAGGCGAATTTAGCTATAAAAGTAAGGATCCGCAATTTGCAGATTTCTACAAAGATAATGACAAGAACATTTTAAATCTTGGTCAAGCCTCAACCATTATGGCCAAATCACGAAACCCTGAAGAATTACAAAGTGTTTGGGAGGGATGGAGAACAATTTCGCCCAGTATGCGTAAGGAATATGCCCGTATGGTGGAAATTATAAACCAAGGCTCATCTGAACTTGGCTTTAAAGACACTGGCGCGCTCTGGCGAGCTGGCTATGACATGCCCGCCGACGAATTTACCAAAGAAGCTGACCGGCTATGGTCACAAGTCAAACCACTTTACGACGAGCTTCATTGTCATGTCCGCGCCAAGCTCAATGAAAATTACGGTGATGAAATCGTACCCTTGGACAAGCCTATTCGCGCTGACCTACTAGGCAATATGTGGGGACAATCTTGGGGAAATATTTATGACCTTGTTGAACCTGTTAAAAATGTCAAAACCATAGACGAAACGGCTTTGTTAAAAGCGGCAGGTTATGACGCGATTAAAATGGTCAAAACTGGTGAAGCTTTCTTCACGTCCCTTGGTTTTGCACCACTACCAGAAACATTTTGGCAACGCTCCTTGTTTTTAAAACCAAAAGACCGTGATGTGGTCTGTCATGCTTCTGCATGGGATTTGGATGACAAGGAAGATTTACGGATAAAAATGTGCATCAAAGTCGATAGCGAAGACTTTAAAACTATTCATCATGAGCTCGGACATAATTTCTATCAACGCGCCTATAAAAACCAGTCAGTTTATTACAAAACTGGCGCAAATGACGGCTTTCATGAAGCCATTGGCGATATGATTGGTTTGTCAATCACACCTGAATACCTTGTGAAAATCGGCGTATTAGACGCAAAAGATGTGCCAGATGCGTCCGCTGATTTAAACCTTCTTATGCAACAGGCTATGGAAAAAGTAGCCTTCTTACCATTTGGCCTTATGGTTGACCAATGGCGTTGGAAAGTCTTTAACGGCGAGTATTCACCATCTGAATACAATGATGGTTGGTGGGAATTACGCAATAAATATCAAGGTCTTAGAGCCCCATCTTCGAGGTCAACTAATGCTTTGACCCCGGCGCTAAATATCATATTCCTGGAAACACGCCCTATATGCGTTATTTCCTAGCCCATATTTTGCAATTCCAATTTCATAAAGCCGCCTGTGATATAGCTGGTAATACGGGCCCACTTCATTCGTGCTCAATTTACGGCAATAAAGAAGTTGGTGCGCGTTTTGATGCCATGATGAAAATGGGCGCGTCTCGGCCTTGGCAAGAGGCCCTCGAAGCCTTTACAGGTACTGATCAAATGGATGGTTCGGCGATACTTGAATATTTCGCCCCATTGATGGTGTATTTGCAAGAAGAAAATAAAGACCGCACCTGCGGTTGGTAACGCCTAAACACAATATCTTTAATGGCCTTGTATACCCTACGGGGCCATTTTCATATGCTAGTGCCTTTCATATGCTGGCGCCTTGGTAATTTTAATCTATAATTAGGATCATCGTATTACTCATACATATATAAGCTTGAAATGTGGGCATTTTTAAAACAGGCATATCTTGAATGGACAACCAAACAAAACCAATCCTAATACTCTCTGACCGAGATTATCAAAATAATGAAATCAACACGGCATTTTTCGAGCGCGGATATAGTGTGTTTTCTCTGAGTTTTGACGGGTTTACAGACGATCAACTTCCGCTCTATCCACCAAAAGCCATCATTATTAAGGCAGAACAAGAAGGCGTCGGATATGACAATACATAGTCAAACATGAAATCAAACACTAACAGCCCAATCGTCAAACACTTGGTTTTGGTCGGCGGTGGCCACAGCCATCTGGCGGTGCTAAAGCAATTCGGCATGAATCCGGTTCCAGGGCTTGGTCTCACCCTGATCAGCCGGGACATAGAAACACCTTATTCCGGCTCTCTGCCCGGACACATCAGTGGCATCTATGAATACGACGATATCCATATCGATCTGCGACCCTTGGCGCAATTTGCAGGGGCACGACTGATTCAAAGTGAAATCACGCGCATTGATTTTGAACAGAAG
>JAESQI010000343.1 GCA_016765255.1 Robiginitomaculum sp.
TCCTTTATGCGTCAACTCCCGTGGATGTTGCCAGCGATCCTGATTATGATTGCGGCCTCTTGGTGGTTTACCAAGGATATTAAGAGGGAATATAGCGCAGATGGCCGTATTCTTGTCCAAATCGGGGCTGAATATGTTTATGATCCCGCTTCAGGCAATACGAATACAGGCTTCAATATTACAGCGGATCAAATCACCCAAACAGAAGCCGATATTATTAAAAATTCAGCTGTTATTGATCAAGTCATAAGTCAGCTTATTGCCTCTCCGTCGCTCGGTGGTGTTGGCGGGGAACGCTTTGCGCCGAAACTGTACGAAAAATGGGTCAGAGCCTCACCTTCGGAGAAAACTGATAAATGGAATAATATTGTAAAATATGTCGACAGATCATACTCGGTTATGCCTAAACCTAAGTCGTCTATTGTTAATTTGAGCTATAAGCATGAAGACGGTGCAGTTGCGGTTAAAGCTTTAGATGCGTTCATGACGGCTTATTTGGATTTTCGAAATAATATTTTCGTATCGGAAGTCTCGGGCCTCATATCCGAGCAACGTTCTGCCACAGAGACTCAATTGGCTGACATTGACCAAAAAATACAACGAATTTTAAACAAAAACGGCATTTCTGAATTTGCCAGTGAACGCACGGGTGTTCAAAACCGCTCAGAGACATTGCGTACGTCCCTAAATACATTGCGTGGGCAGATTTCTGCGGTTGAAGCCGCCTTGGCGGTTTCTGAAGATCAATTGCGGGCAACTCCCCAAATGATAGATTTGCAAATCGACGATAGAGCGTCACAAAGACTAGCGCAGGCGGAACTTGAGCGACGGCAACTTTTGGCAAAGTATTTACCATCCAGCCGTCCCGTAAAAAGTAAAGAAGCTGAAATTTATGAGATCAGGGCGCAAATTAGCTCGAACGGCGGTAAGCCTGCGGGTGGGCGCCGCGTTGGCCCCAATACAGTATATCAGGCCTTGATGACCCAAAGAAACACCTATCAAGCTCAAGCAGATAGCTATCGTGAACAGGAAATTACGCTAAGTGCGCAATTAAAAGCGGCCATCGCTAAGGTAAAACGCATGCGACAGCTAAGCCCAACTTACCAAAATTTACTGCGCGAAAAAACCACTCTTGAAGAACGGATGACAGGTCTAAATGCTAAAGAGCAAATCGCGTTGGCCAAAAAGCAACAACAAGATACGAAAAGCGATAATATCAAAATTATCACCCGCCCGACAATGCCGCGCAAAGGGCGCAATATGCGCAAAATCATGTTTGCACTTGCGTCCCTTGGTTCCATTTTTACCGTTATGATGCTGGCTTTACTTCGTGTATTCCTCGACCCTAAGCTTTACGGCCCTGGCCCCGGTAGATACCCGCAAGCTTCGCCCTATGTTGCTCAAGAATATGTGCAACCACAATATATGCAAGTACCGGACGCTGTTCCTGAATATAATCCATATACAGATCCCAATATTCCGTACCCAGACTATGCACCAGCTGCTGCTGAATATGCACCTGCCCCTTTCCAGCCACAAGCTTATGAAGCAGGGCAAGAATATGGCGGTTATGCTTCGGACTATGTTGATGACAATTCACAAGGATATGGTGTGGACGGTATGAATGCGCCTCCGCCTTCGACAAACCCCTATCTTAATCCAGCACCTACGCCGCAATACCCAATGCATGACACGGCAGGTGCCAATGGAGACTTACCTGTATTAGGCACGACGCAATATATTCCTACGCCTGACCATCAAATACCTGGTCACAATGTTGGATAGGCGAAATGCGGGCATCTATGGATATAGGTATAGGAGAGAATGCGCAAAATTTGCGCACAGTCTATGAGCAACTTCGGGATAAGAAACGAGCTGACCATAAGGGACAAATATTTGTTTTTAGCGCGGCACAATCAGGCTGCGGTACATCATATGTGGCCCGAAATATGGCTTTAGTTGCAGGGCAAAGTCTTTTAGAAGGAGATCAGGTCTTGTTGGTCGATATGGATGTTCAAAAGAACGCTCAATCAGATTATTTTTCTACGCCAGAGGCGGGGCGTCGCTACGGGGGGGTATCAGGCCCCTATGATGCGAGTTTTAATGTAGAGCCATTTTGGAAGATTACCCCGTCGGTAGTTGGCGACCCTGAACATTTGATTTCTAATGGTCATTATATGAGCCTGCACATGCTTGGCAACATTCCGCTCAGTTTCACACGTTTTCATTGGGAATATTTTAAACACGGACAAAATGTGCATATCCAAAATGCCCGCGCATATTGGCATGCTTTACGGGATCATTTTGCAGTCGTCATTGTCGACACACCTGCTATGGATCGTTCGCATATCCATGACACAATTTGCCCAGAGGCCGATGCAAATATTTTAGTGTCTTCACATGTGGATGCGCGCTCGCAGGCATTATCAAATGCGGCGACTGATTTAAAAAAAATGGGCGCGCAATGTTCAGGCGTTATCTTAAACCACATTCCGTCAACTGCGAAAAATTACGGCGAGCAAATATGAGTATTGCACAGCCATATTACCCCCCTACAAATGGAGGAGGCTTTGGCGGCGAAGGCGGCAGTACTGGATCTGTGAATGATCGTGATTATATGGCTGGAAAATTATTACGCGCTATTGAAAGCATATTATTTTTCATCGTTATTTTTCAGTTTTCTACGGCTCTCATCGCGCTTTTGTTTACCGACCCTATTGATTTGGACTCTCAATCTCTATTTGCGCGAGCGCTCTGGTATCCAGGATATGCTATTGTGTTGCTCCTCGCATTAAGTAATTTACCAAAAATCGTTCGCTTGGTAGCTTTTAACCCAGTGTTGGTGGTTTGCATATTATGGTGCGGTCTCAGTTATATTTGGTCTATTGACCCATCGGTAACACTCCGCAGAAGTATTGCATTATTGATGACAACCTTATTTGGACTTGTTCTTGCAGCCCGGTTTGACTGGGATGAGTTGATTATTAGGATTGCTGTTGTATTTTTAAGCCTCGCCTTGATCAGTTTATTCCTTGGAATTTTTATACCCGATTTGGGAAAAATGGCTGCAATTTCTGATGTATATGCCGATTCTTGGCGCGGCGCTTGGATCGAAAAAAACTCATTTGGTACGAATATGTCCAAAGGGCTTTTAATCATGATGTGCGCCTTTGCAATGCGACCTAAACAATGGTGGATTTGGGTGCCAGGCGGAATACTGTGTTTTGTCCTCGTACTATTATCGACCTCAAAGGCTGCATTATTAGCAGCTCTCGTTATGATCTTAGGTTTTCTCGTCATTCGAGTCTTTCGCCGTTTCCCTGTATTGCGTATCCCGCTCATGTATGGCGTTGTTTTAAGTATTTCCGTTTTCACGTTCCTGATCATATTCATGCCTGATATGATGTTTGAGATCATTGGCAA
>JAESQI010000344.1 GCA_016765255.1 Robiginitomaculum sp.
AAAATTCCCGAAGCTTTCACGCAGACCGCGACCTGGTGTACGGTTAAAGACATTGTCAACATTGAGCTGAATAACAATTGGCTTGTCATAATTATCGGTCAAGGTCGAAACATCATAAGAAATAGATGCATTGTTCATGACACGACCACCAACGCTTTCGATCAGGTTATCATTAGCATCTGCAAAGAAATTATTGCCAGATGGGCTGAACAAATTACGATCTTGCCATAATACCCGCCAGAATACACGTAGAGCATCTCTATTATAGGTAAAATCAACAGTGCCTTTCCAGCGTGGCTGTCCAAAGCCACCAATAGCATTATCATCAGGTGCTCCATCAACAATTAACGTTCTTTCTATTGTACGGAATGCATTCACTCTCAAACCCATTGAACCAAGATCAGAGCCCATATCCGTGCCAAGCAAACCAAAGGCATCGGCCACATCAAAGCGGTAATCCCCTTTTAGGTTGAGGAATTGGCTTTCTTGTGAATCCGCATTAAGTTGACCCGATAAAAAATCTACAACTTGATTAGCGCCATTTCGTGTAAAGGATGTACAAGCGGCACTATTTGGATCAAATACAACCGCGTCAAAACAGGTTTGCAAATTTTGCTCTAATGAACGAGCCCCGATACGATCCTCAATGACAATGTTAAAATAATCAGCCGTCAGCGTAAGGCCAGGTATCCATTCTGGTTGGAAAACGGCCCCAACTGTAAATGCATCTGCAACCTCTACCCTAAGATTTGGATTACCACCCGTGCGCCCCTGAGCGGTTGCGTTCACCACATTTGAGGTGAAGGGTTGGGTAATTCCAACAGCTGCACAATTGGCAGCCCTACTGGGATCATCACCAATAAAGCGCGTATCACATGGGTCATCCGCAAAGTCGAATGTCGAAACAATGGGTTGAAACAATTCTGTTAATGACGGGGTGCGTGTTGAACGTGTTTTATTGCCGCGAATTGACAGCATTTGAATGGGAGAAAAACTACCGCCGACTGTATATACGGTTGCGTCGCCGCCAATCGTACTGTTGATTTGACGTATAGCACCTTCGATTTCAGCATTATAAATAAAGGGGATATCCATATCTGGTGAAATTAGAGGCATTTGCAATTCTCCAGAAAATTCATCAGTTGCAAAACCGCCGCCAGTGTCAGGTACTGCTGAAGCACGACCTAGCCCTACCTCAGTAGCGCCGCCACTTTGGAATGAACCTGTTTCGTGCCGAGTTTCATAACCCGCAGAGAACCTCATCCAGCCAGCAGGTACTTGAAACAATTCACCTGAAATATTTGCAGACCAAATGCGCTGCTCAAAATCGGCTAAGCTAAGGCCCCGTTGAATAACATAATCAAGAGCTTCGGGTGAGCCATTGTTTTCCCCAAAAATGTTAAGAGGCTGACAAGCCGTTACATCTTCAGGCGTATCGTCGGCAATACCAGAACCACCAACGACACCGCGAATGCCAGTAAAGGCGGCATTGGTTGCATCGCGATCATCAACATCGATTAGAGCCAGATCCAATTGCACTTGACAAACAATGTCGCCATTTGCGCCTATTGGATCATTACCTACCGCCGCAATACCATTTATATCAGCAGCGGTTAATCGGTGAGCATCAATTGCATTTAGAAAGCGTACATCATTAAGGAGTGGCTGAGTCGTTTCACTGGAAGATTGTCCAGCGACGCCGTGAAAATCCCAATACATTTGACGACCAGCAAATTCAAACTCGCCTTCAAACCCTGCAGCCAAGCGCCAGAGATGGCTTTCTGCTTGGCGCTTACCGCCATCGATTAAATCATTATTAAACCGTGACAAAAAGAATGTATCGGTGGGGGCAAAACCAAGTGTATTGATCAATGTATCACTTGCTTGCGCTGTTAAAAATGGGTTGGATGCAGACATTTGTAAAGCACCACTTAATCCACCAAAGGCAAAGGTTTGGAACCCACCTTGGTTGACCAATTCATCTGACTTGGTATTTGCAACCTGCATGTCAGCCTTAAAGACAATACTATCATTGATGTCATATTTTACAGTTGAGCCAAAATTTATCCGCTCAAGTGGCGATTGAATTTGCCCAACTTGGTCAAAGAAATCATATGCATTGCCGCCTTGTGCAAAGAAAATACTAGTCCCTGGTATAAATTCACCATTAGCATAATCAACGAGGTCGCCATTTTCGGCAAATTGATAAAAATCTCCACCGAAATCACCTGAAAGACCATTGTTACCAAAGAAATTACAAGTGCCATTTAATGCTTGCGCCAGTGGCGTGACACAGGAAGGTACAAAGAATTGGGTAGGCGATATTACACCGCCATTGGTAAAGAGCTGCACATTTGAGCCCTGACCTTGACCCCCAATAGGGTTAAACTGACGAAAGACACCACCGGGGGCACCATTCACTACAATATCGTTAAAACCCGGTGTGCCTGGTTGTACTTCAGACAAAAACGGATCATCGGTAAAAATTTCAGGTCGCGCCAGTTGACGCAAACCTTCTTGTTTAAAATACTCAGCCGAGAACGTCACATTGCCACGACCATCTGCAGAATTACTACCTACAACAAATTGGATTTGCCGACGATCTGCATCGCCGCGTTCAGTTTGACCATAAAGAGCCGTTGCCTCTAAGCCTTCAAAATCATCTTTTAAGATCACATTGATGGTACCTGCAATCGCGTCAGAACCGTAAATCGGCGCGCCGCCAATCCCAATGGTATCAATCCGCTCTACAAGAGCAATTGGGATCACATTAAAATCAACTGACAAACCAAGCCCACGCAGGTCAGAACCGACAAAACGGCGACCATTGACCACGGTTAACGTTCTTTGCACACCCAAATCAAGAAAATCAACAAAGTTCGAACCAATATTTGCTCCCTGACCACCAGTTGGATCGATACCACCGCCAAAGGACGGGATTTCAGTCAATGCATCCGCAATATTAGTAAAGGCACTTTTGTCCAATTCTTCAGCACCAACAATTGTGGTTGGGAAAACTGTTTCTAGGTCTGGACGGCGAATACGAGAACCCGTGACGACGATTAGGTCGTCTCTTTCGTCTTCGTCTGCCACATCAGCGGCTGGAACTTGTTCTACGACTTGTGCATTTGCTATAAATGTTGGCCCCGTTAGTGCAAAGCCTGCAATAATCGTGCTTTGCAACAATTTTTCTAAAAATGATTTTTTCACTTAAAACCCCTTCAACTGGTTTTTATTTTAAGCTATAGCGCTATGCCATAACAACTACGCCACAGAAAACTGTGGAAACTTGCAGCAGTCTTAACCATTACAAAATATTAACTCAAGTGAATCTTTTGCACAAAATGGGGTTAATCAAATAATTTTCTACACCTGTTGCAAAAATACACACTTTAATAATTTCCGCACAATTTGATAGTATTCGCGCATTTATAGACTAAACACCAAAATCGAGGAGAAATGAGACAAATATGGCGTCATGGCTAAGCGATTTTGAATTTAAAAATAAATCCGTGTTTGTGAAATCGACAGGGGTAACACTGCCTTTAGACTTTGAGATTGTCCGTGAGGCCCTCGCATGGTTTCCATTTTTTGCGCTTGAAAAGCTAAAGCGCATTCGCCGAAACTTGTCAGGAAAACCAAGTTTGAAGATCACGTTTTTGCCACACATCCCGCGTCCATGGTATATGTTGTGGATCAGCGCCAATCGGGCAGATATGCAAATTGTCGCGGATCCAGATAAAGCAGATGCCATTTTCTTTTTTGAGGATCTCACTCTATCGACTCCGCCCGTCCTCATGCCGCAACAGGCAAAAAAAGGGTTTAACTTCCTATGCGCGGATATTTCGAAATCCCGTGTCGGTGTGGTTTTCGAGCAAGTATTCGGTTATGCGCTCACCGTAAACCCTGAAACATACACAGGCCCAATGGTCGTGAAATCGGAAAGAA
>JAESQI010000345.1 GCA_016765255.1 Robiginitomaculum sp.
AAATTTTGGGCCTGCACATTGAGCAAGGGCAAGTGAAATCCGTGCGCACGGACCAAGGCGATTTGGACTGCGACGCTGCGATTGTCTGCCTTGGCAATGAGGCGAATTCGTTTTTGAAGCCGCTTAAAGACCGCCAAAACATTTATCCGCTGCAAGGTTATAGCCTGACCTTGCCCCCTGGCAAAAACCCGCCCAAGACCAGCATCACCGATCCAAAAAACAAAATGGTATTTGCAAATCTTGGCGGTAAAATCCGCATTGCAGGCCTCGCGGATGTTAATCTTCCGCGCGCAAAGATTGAAGCCCGCGGGCGGCATTTACTGGAAACAGCAACGCGGCTGTGGCCAGACGCCGCCGACTATTCTGCGCCCCCGCCCCTATGGACAGCCAGCCGGCCAACAACGCCGTCCAGCCTGCCAATTGTGCGGAGGAGCAAAACTAAGGGCTTATTCTACAATATCGGACATGGCTCGCTTGGGCTGACATTGGCCGCCGCATGCGCGGAGCAAATCGCAGGTCTCATCAACGTTTAAGCTTACCTTACATATTTGCATAGTATTTTTGCGCCACGTCCGGGCCGAGCAGCCCAAAGCCCGAGTCTATGTAAGTAGGGAATGTCTTTAAAAACTCATCTATGACGGAGAGGACTTGGTAATACCCCCGATATTTAAGGGTACTCATAAGTAGTATTGGCACTATCTTTATCTTCGGTCATTTTATGATTATGTTCTCGCTTTGATACCCACGTATGCATAAGATTAGGAATACAGATTTAAGGAAGAATATGACTGAAGTTTCAGCGCTCATTGGTGGCACGGGCATATACGCTCTCGGCGGTATGGAATACCGCGACGAAACAATTCATACGCCTTACGGCCAAGTGATAGTGCAGCGAACTGATAGTCTGATTTTTCTAAATCGCCACGCTCCGAACCACACAATCCCACCCCACAAAGTTAACTACCGAGCCAATATCAAAGCCTTGCAAATTCTTGGGGTCAAAAGAATATGCGCAACATTTGCCGTTGGCTCTATTAACACCGATTTTGAACTCTCAGTTCCCATTATCCTCAGCGACTTTATTGATTACTCCTCTTCGCGTGAACACAGTTTTTTTGACACACTAGAAAACGGTGTTGGGCATATCGACATCAGTACTCCCTTTTGCCCTGTGCTCAGCAAAGCTCTCAAAACCGAAGCCAAAAGCCTAAATTTGAAGGTGAGGAATGGCGGTGTCTATGCCAGCACGAACGGGCCTCGGTTTGAAACACCTGCCGAGATCAAAGCGTACAGACTAATGGGAGCCGACGTGGTTGGTATGACATTATGCCCAGAACTCCCTCTCGCGCTCGAGCTTGGCATGTCCTATGCAGGCCTCGCCTTTTCGATCAATTGGGGCGCGGGCATGACGCCCTCAATTGAGTTATTACACAGCGGCGTTGACCAGATCAAAGACAAAATGCTGCGCACAATGATCAACGCATTGCAAAACACTAAAGATGCAGATTGCACACCTGCTACAATTTTATAACATAAAAATTTGCCATAAAAAAACCCCGCACTTTCATGCGGGGTTTTTTTCTTTATGGAATTTTACACTTTAGAAGTCTGCTGTCACCGCCGCGCCGAACACACGAGGCTCATTAACAAAACCTGTTAAATTATTAAAATCAATACCACCTTTAAGATTTACTTCGTCAGTCAAGTTACGAACAAAGAGCAATGCTGAATATCGTCCACCTTCTGCACGGTAGCCTATTTGCGCACCACCTTCAAAATTACCAGAAGTCTGGAATTCAGGCGCAGTGTAGAGGAAGAAATTGGTTTTACCTTGTACGGCCCAATCTGTGTTGACAAACACCTCACCACCATTTGCGACTGGATACGTATATTCAGCAAACACATTTAATGTCGTTTCTGGTGCGTTCGGGAAAGGGTTGCCGTCAATGAGAGCTTGTCCCAATGCATTGAGTGGATCGGTTGGCGTACACTGACCTGAACCACACGGCGATGTTGCCAAAGTCGAGTCTTGAATTTCCGTATGGTTATAGGCAAAGCCAGCTTGTACAAAGAAATTATCGGTGACAAGCCATTCAAGATCAGCTTCAAAACCGTAACCAACGCCTTTGTCCGCATTGATGACTTGGTTGGAATTGGTCAGGCCGCCAATAATAGAAAACTGCTGATCGCTAATTTTATAGTGATAAGCAGCGCCATTTAGGCGCATACTGTTATCCATGATCTCACTTTTAAAACCGACTTCATAAGACTGAATGGTTTCGGACTGCGCAACCGTTTGTGGATCAACAATTGTGAAATTAAAGGCTGAAAAAGCCACATCACGCCCTTGAATAGTGGGGCCACGGAAGCCGCGTGCCACACGCGCATAAAGGTTCACCTCGTCATTCATTCGGTAAAGTGCGCTAACATCCCAACTCACATTGTTATCAGAAACATCCGTTGGGTTTACCGTGGGCCCAGGAGGTGGAGACGGGGCTTCAAAATGTCGATTGTCTTCGGTATATCTTATACCGCCTGTCAAGGTTAAGACGTCAGATATATCATAGCTCGTTTGCCCAAAAATAGCCCATGTATCATTGCTGTGTCTAACGATTGTGAGCGGCGGAAACCCAGGCCCGACAGTAATGACATTAAAACTGGTATCAAAATAATAAAAGCCAGCCTGCCACGTGGCTGGCCCGTCACCGTCTGACGCTAGTCTAAGTTCTTGCGTAAACTGCGTGAGGTCGTCCAAACTATCTTGAGTTTCCGCTGCAAACGGAATGAACCCAGGAAAGGTGGTTGCGTCAACAACACCATCAGCAGGAAAGTCCGTATCCGTTTGACCAGACGGCAAGCCATTGGGAACCGTTGCGCCTAACCCCGGAACAATCGTACCGCCGTCAATATCGCCAACACTTGAACTTGAACCACTTTCAAATCCGGTAATGCTGGTAAATACTATATCGCCAAAATCATAATCATATCGCCCTGAAAACCCGTGCGTATCGCTGGTTTGAACATTATTGTTGCCACCGTCAAAATACACTTTACGACGTTCAAAATGATCGGCGAAACCGCCGCCAGGTTTAATAATATTGGCACGAAAAATC
>JAESQI010000346.1 GCA_016765255.1 Robiginitomaculum sp.
ACACAGATAAACTCCCCCTACACCCACAAATAGATTTATAATGGATGATGATCATTATATATCGGAACTCCATATAGATCCAGAAAGCTTGCCTGTAACCAGCCCCGAAATGGAACACGAACGCCGCGTGGCCATATTTGACTTGCTGGAGGAAAGTCGTTTTTGCCCAAAGGATTCGCAATCAGGCCCTTATGTGGTTACCTTGTTTTTGCAAGATGACAGATTACTGTTAAAAACCATGCGGACAAACGGGGCAAATCGCGGCGATGTTTCTTTTTCAATCAAACCATTTCGCCGTGTTGTCAAAGATTATTTTATGATATGTGAAGCCTACCATGACGCCATAAGAACGTCGACTTCCGCCCAAATTGAAGCCATTGATATGGGACGACGCGGCCTGCATAATGAAGGCTCTCGTATGTTTAGCGATGCTTTGCGCAATAATATTGAAATTGACTTTAACACGTCTCGGCGTTTTTTTACTCTACTCTGCGCGCTTCATAGGCGGCCAAAATGACTACAAAATCTAATATCCCAAGTTCCGTTTTATTTGTCTGCACTCTTAATTCTATAAGATCACCAATAGCAGAAGGCCTTTTAAAACAAATGGTTGGGACGAAGTCTTATGTGCAGTCCTGTGGCCTTGAGGCTGGAGAACTGAATGAGTTGATGGTCAGTATCATGGCTGAAAAGAAAATTGATATGAGTAGCCATGCCGCCAAAACTTTGGATGATCTACGTGATACGAATTTTGATGTTGTGATTGCCTTTACCAAAGAAGCGAAAAGCGCTGTGCAGGCAGTATTTGACGAGCTCGATACGGACATAGAACACTGGCCGACCCCTGATCCTACGGCAGGGGATTTGAATGTTCGGGCCATGATGGATAATTACCGTGCCGTTCGGGATACAATCGCCATGCGTATCCAAAAGAAATTCGGCTAAAACATGGTTTTTAAGCCAAAAACCACTATATACAATGTGCGGCACATGGGGTAACCCACGGGCTAAGTCACATTAGTGACAAGATTACTCTGCTTAAAAGGATATGATTTGGCAAAAGAAGAACTATTGGAATTTGAAGGTGAAGTTATGGAGCTTCTCCCCAACGCGACCTTTCGCGTAAAACTGGTTGGAAATGACCACGAAATTATTGCCCATACGGCTGGACGGATGCGCAAAAACCGGATCAGGGTCTTGGCTGGCGACACAGTGACCGTTGAAATGACGCCTTATGACCTTTCCAAAGGCCGTATCACATACCGCTTTAAGTAAAATGGCCGTTCGCACATGAGCGGCTCAACATCTCCCATTCTTATCCTCGCTAGTGCTTCGCCAAGGAGACTGGATATGCTTGCGACCATGGGTGTTGTCCCCGACCAAATTACCCCCGCTGATATAGACGAAACCCCGAGGAAACAAGAACTGCCTAAACCTCACGCCCTCAGGTTGGCGATAGGGAAGGCAAATGCAATCCATTCGCGACATAAAAATGCATTTATCCTAGCCGCTGATACTGTGGTTGGGGTAGGGCGACGTATACTCCCCAAGGCCGAAGACATGGAGACTGCCAAACAGTGCTTGGAACTGCTCTCGGGGCGTTCTCACCGCGTCTTTACGGGCGTTTGCCTAATCAGCCCTGAGGGAGTAATCATAAGTCGTGTGGTAGAAACAAGACTGAAAATGAAACGATTATCGAGCTTTGAGATGAAATCCTACCTCGAAAGCTGGGAATGGAACGGCAAAGCAGGTGGCTACGGCATTCAGGGCTTAGCGGGTGCTTTTATATCCAACATGATTGGGTCTTACAGCAATGTTGTGGGGCTGCCTGTATATGAGACTAGAAATATGCTAATCGGCGCAGGGGTTATAAATGGTTGATATTTGCCGTATTGATGAGTCTATAGGCGAAACCCGGGCTTGTGTGTTTCATAAAAAACAGGCGGTGGAGTTCTATGTTCGTCGCTGGAGCCAAGAAAATCACCCTCGCGCTGGCGATCAATTTTCAGGTCGTGTGCAAAGCATTGATAAAAACATGATGGCAGCTTTTATTGATCTAGGTAAAAATTCTGGCCCCGCTGGATTGCTAAGATTTACCATGTCACCAAATGCACCTCACCTCATAGAAGGGCAAATGCTATCGGTGAAAATAATCAGAGAGGCTGAACCAAATAAAGGGCCGCTCCTAAGCTACCGAGGGGAAAGCACGGACAAAACCCCGAGCAAGAAAATTTCAGTGAACCTGAAAGAGATGATAAAAGTGCGCTACCCGGATATAGTTTTTGAAGACGGGGCTGTGAACGGTATTTCGTGGGCGGTTGAGGAAGAAGTGGCCTTAAAAATCGGCGGTTATATTTATATAGAACATACACGGGCGGCCACCATGATTGATATCGACACCGCAGGCGGACAAAAAACCAAAGTGAGTATTGAAGCGGCGAAAGAAATTGCCAAACAAATCCGACAGCGCGGCATAGGCGGTTTGGTGTTGATTGATTTCCCTAATTTTCGCAAGAAAAAAGACAGGGCGGATGTTTGGCAAACTCTGGTGGATGGTTTTAAGAACGATCCAAACACTGTAAAGATTGGCCATTTCTCACGGTTTGATACTGTGGAACTCACCCGTTCTCGCTCCAGCCAAACGATTGCGCAAATCCTCCTCAAAGACGGTAAGCCAAGCTCTGAAACAATCGCGCTTCAAGGTTTGAGACGATTATTAAAAGAAGCGCGTCTTGAGGGGGGGGCTAAACTTGTGTTAGATTTACCAAAGCCCCCCTATGATTGGTTGATGGCCGATCATATTAAGTGGCGAAACGCCCTAACGGATAAAATAGGGGCACGGTTTACGGTGCGCCAAGGCGAAAAACTTGACGTTTATAAGGACGACAAATGACACTTAAACCCTGCCCAATTTGCAAGAAAGACACCGCGTCTGATTTCAAGCCTTTTTGTTCAAAGCGGTGTTCAGACGTTGATATGGGGCGGTGGCTTAAGGGCGGCTACGCTATTCCAGGCCGTGACGGCGAAGCCAGCATCCCCGCCAATGACAATCCAGACGCAGATCCAGAATTTAACTAGAGCTAATTTACGTTTTTACGCGTTTAAACCGAGCAATTTCTTCGCCATCATCATTATACCAAATCAAAATACCTTTCGCGTAGTCAACGATATGGGATTTTTTAGCTGGGCCAATTTCGTAGCTAAATAATCGTTCTATAATTTGGCGACCATCATACATCTCGACGATCTTACCGTTCTGTTCTACCGCATGTACACATCCTACTTGCGTAACAGGGCCGCCTTTCCAAATGCGCGTCCCCTTGCATCAAGTTTAGGTTCTCCGTGTTTATTTAGAGCCCAGTTGCCAACCATATTACAAGGCGGGGCAAAGGCATGCCAAATGACATCCATTGATTTAGGGTCAATGCCGATCCCTAAAAATGTATTGGATAAATCATACATAGGTGTCAGGAAAGTTTGACCTTCCTTGGGCCGTGCTGCGTCCACATACCCTTTCAAATAGACAGCCTTCCAATTTGTTAGGCCTCTTTTTGTGAAATGGTCTTGGGTGGCGGTTGGTACATGCTTATCATTGGCGCAAAAGCTCACCTGTTTCAGGGTTGCAGGGAGACGGTTTGTACCGATTTTCATGTATTTATTCTCATCTCTATCAATTTTGTTCATGACATTAGGGGTTTTGCGGATCATGAGCTTTTTGCCTTGCATGAGGAGGCGAATTTGGCCGTCTTTTTCCATGAATTCGGGGTCATAAGGTGTTTTCACAACAGACATAACGGATGTTGTACCCGTGCTCGTTACGCATTGTTTTTCTGTCACAGCTTGCCCTAGAAAATTGTAATTTTTGGTAAATGTAGAGCCGTCCAGTTTTTGAATGGTATCAAATGACGAGATAATTGGGCGGTTGCTGTAGTTTACACAAATGGTCTCTCCTTCACGGGTGTGTTCGTTGGGGATGTTGATAAATTTAGGGGCTATGTAATTTTTTGGGCGTTGTATCCATGTCCATGTGGCGGGAATGCTAACAAGCTCCTGGCTTTCGTGCACTTCAACATGGTCATGATAATGAGCCTCAACCAATACGTCTTCAATACGGCTCGGTTTCACGACAATTTCTTTGATATGTAAGGACAGCCCTGTTTGGCAAGTCTGTGGCTCTGATGCCGTAGCGTGTAGGGCTGTCAGAATATAAATACAGAAAAGGAAAATATACCGCATATGGAGACTTTAAAGTGCAGTATGTTTCTTGTCAAAAAAAACACTGTAATTTTTAAACTACATCATCGAAAATTCGTTTGTTATCAATGAAATATAAGTCGATACCTAATGTATTTTTGTGCGTGTTAATAGCCTTCCAATCTGTATAGGAATAAGTGGAAACGAATAGATTTTTTGAATTATAATAATCCCGCAAGTCACGGGTGATCATGCTTTCGGGCACACAAATTCCGCCATTTGAGTTTTGCAAAACGTCTAACATATCACCGACTATAGGTTTTCCAACCGCCCAGCCTGTGCGAATGCCGTGAATATATGGTTTGTTCGTATGGGCAATATGACCGTCGAGGGATCTATCTGCGTGATGTTTAGCGGCGATTTTTGCGGTAATATTTTGACACCAATGACTGAAACATTTTGGAATTGTCGGGGCGAGTTCTTGTAAGCGGTAAAGAACATCGGGAAGCCACGAAACATAAATTGTCCGCTTTTGCAATTTATAAAGCATGACAAGTGCGTGAATTTCGTGCTCGAACCCATAATCTTTAATATCAATCAGAAGCTTAGCCTTGGTGTTGGCATGAGCGCTAACCAAAGCCAGTAAGTCTTCTAGGCTCGGCATATAGGGAAACCTGCCGCCTAAGCCCTGAAAGGACGCAGCTTTGTAATCACATAAATAGAGACGCTTGCCGTCTTTATCCAGAGCATATTCATCGTGATAGATCACCGGCGTGCCGCAAGCGGCAACACGCACATCAAATTCAAGGTTTACAACGCCAAAATCAAGAGCCGCTTTGAGGCCTTCTAGGGTGTTTTCACGCTTGGAAAATCCTCGAAAACGGTGGGAAATAAGCGCGTCAATGGTCAGCTTTGAGTTGTCCATAGCCGCGCTTTCTAATTGATACCTCTATTTAGAAGGTGCAAAACCACGGTCACGCATCAAAGCTTCGACCTCGACGTCACGACCTCTAAAGGCACGAAACCCGTCAGCAGCGTCTATAGTATTACCAACAGACATGATGTTTTTACGCAATGATTCTGCGGTTTTCTTATCATAAAAGCTGCCAGCTTCTTTGAAAGCCTCGGCGGCGTCAGCTGTTAAGGTGTCCGCCCAGAGATAGCTGTAATAGCCAGCATGATACCCGCCAGCAAAGATGTGGTTAAAGTGGGGTGTACGGTGACGCATAACTATTTGTTCGGGCATATTCAAACTTGCCAATGTTTCGCGTTCAAACTTATCCGCGTCAATCGGGTCGCCGCCTGCCATGTGCAGTTTCATATCCATAAGCGCGCTTGCAAGATATTCAGTTGTAGAGAAACCTTGATTGAATGTAGCCGCTTTCTCGATTTTATCCAGAAGGTCTTGCGGGATGGGCTTGCCCGTTTTGTAGTGCACAGCAAATTGGCTCAAGACTTCAGGTGTGGTCAACCAATGCTCATTAAGTTGTGATGGAAATTCCACATAATCCCGCGACACAGACGTTCCCGATAAAGTCGGATAGGTGACGTCGGAATTAAGGCCGTGAATGGCATGACCAAATTCATGAAACATGGTTTCTGCGTCTGACCACGAAATGAGAACGGCTTCACCCGGCGTTCCTTTGACAAAATTTGAATTGTTAGAAACAATTATCGTTGTCGGGTTATTCGGATCCATTTTCTCTTGGGTGCGGTAGGCGTTCATCCACGCGCCAGAACGTTTGCCTGCACGGGCATAAGGATCAAAATACCAAAGCCCAACATGACTACCCGTGGCATTCATGACTTCCCAAACGCGGACATCTTCATGGTAAACTGGTACATTGGTGATTTGTTTGAACTGAAAACCGTAAAGTTCACCTGCGGCCCAAAACATACCTTCGCGCAGTTTCTCCATTTGAAGATATGGTTTGACTTCGTTAAAATCGAGGTCGTATTTGTCTTTGCGAACTTTCTCCGCGTAGTAGCGGTAATCCCACGCTTTGATTTTTATCTTGGCACCTTCCGCGTTAGCGACAGCTTGCATATCAGCAACCTCTTCACGGGCACGACCAATTGCATGCGGCCATACTTTTTCCATCAAAGCGATCGCATTTTCAGGTGTGCGAGCCATTTGGTTCTCAAGTTTCCAATGGGCGTGGGTCTTGTACCCGAGCAAATTGGCACGCTTTGCTCGAATTTGTAAAATCTCTGAAATAATCGCATTATTGTCATGCTCGTCGCCATTATCACCACGGTTATAATAGGTATTCCAAACGGTTTCGCGTAAGGCTCTATTAGCGGAATATGTCAAGAATGGATCCATAGAAGAGCGCGTATTGGTAATCGCCCATTGGCCTTCTTTGTCTCGCGTCTTGGCCGCATTGGCCATAGCGCTCACCAACCAATCCGGCAGTCCCGCTAGGTCTGATTTATTGGCGATATAGGTCACATAGCCTTGTTCGTCGGCTAAAACATTTTGGCCAAATTTGGTAGTGAGACTGGCCAGACGACTATTTAATTTGCTCATCTCGACTTTGTCATCGGTGTTAAGATTGGCCCCGCCCCGTACAAAATCTTGGTAATATTCGCCTACTAGTCTTTTCTGTTCGGCATTGAGTCCGTCCATATTATCATGAATAGTCTTTACCCGTGCAAAAAGGGCCGCATTTTGCGTGATGCTATCGCCGAATGCAGAAAATTTTGGAGACATTTCTTGTTGGATATCACTGACAATCCCTACATTTAAGTTTCCAGAATGCACCCCAAAAATAGTGGCCGAACGATCAAGAGCACCTCCAGATTTTTCGAGTGCTAAAATGGTATTTTCAAAACTGGCAGGTTTTGGATTGGTGGCAATTAAATCAATCTCTGCCGTCGCCATTTCTATGGCTTGGGTGAGGCTTGCCGCCAATGTGGACACGTCAACACTTTCCCAAGGCGGAACGCCGCCGTGCGGGCCTTCCCACGCATCTAGCAATACATTGCCTGTTTTTATGTCTTTAATCAGAGAGTTTGATGTGTCTGCATTATTGGTTGCTGGACTACATGCCACGAGATTCAAAGCAAGAATGCTGGCAAGGGTCAATGTGATTTTGTTTTTCATGTTCTAATCCTCATAAAAGAAAATAATAAAGGTGCTGCCACAATAATACCGTGAATTTTTTTAAATACAATGGTGCGGTTTTAAGGTTGGTTTTTAAAAATAATGTGATTGAAAATATGAGCACGGTCGCCGCTATGGAGGGGCGCCGAAATTTCAGGGCGCAGTGCGTCCATGCCTTCTAATTGTTCAGGCAAAAGGTTGAAACTGTCAATGAGCACGATCTCGATTGGGCTGTCTTCGTTCATGGTTATCACAACGCGGTAGGTATTTTTACCTGCCCCGCGAATGGCAAGCGGCAAGTGATAACGTTTTTTTCTTTCCTCTGCCTCATAATTGGCAGCTAACACCCCATTTATAATAACCGTTTTGGGCGCGGCATTTCGAAATGCCGTACTGAGTGAATAGCCACCGTGCAGGGAAACAATATCTATTGTAAGGGTGCGGATGCCATTGCTGATGGAATTATCTATCAGAGTATATTTAGGTGGTTCATATAAATCTATATTGGCTGGTTTGCCTTTTGGGCTACCCCAGAGAACATTAAATACGTCTCTTGTGTTTACACTGTCGGTTAAGCCAGCTGCTTTGGTGAAAACGGCATCTTGCTTACCCGAGGTTTCGGAGACCCAAATGGCCTTTCCCTCTTCATGGCCTTGAATATAAACAATGTTTTGCATACGGGGGTGAGTGATATTAAAGCCGGGCAGTAAGAAAGAAATAGCTGCAAAACCTGCTGTCAATGCTACAAGACTTGGCGCTGTATATTTTGACAATGACGGCAAGGTTTTAAGAAATATTGGAATGAGGCTAATGCCGAGCAGGGCCAAAGGGAGTATCCGCAAAGCTGATAACTTGTAATGAACGATCACTTCAAGAACGATGAAATGGTAAAACGCCATATAGGCCATGAGGATGAGGCCCATATGAGCCGCCACTTTCAAATTTTCATGTTTACGCCAAATATCTATCAATGCGCCAAACGCCATGCCGAGGGCAGGGATCAGGAACATATAACTTGCGCCTGGCAGAGCAATAGACATGCCTAGAGCGGCCAAACCAAACACAATGCCTGTAGTCCACACTGTCACCGTATAATCGAGTTTGTTTTTGAGCATGGACGTTAGCCACAAACTGACCAGCAATGCACCTGCCATCATGGCAAGCCTGCCGGGCCAAGGGTGGGGGTGGTCGAGGTAAAACAAATCTGGCCAACGCCCGAGAGGGAAGGATAGGAGCCATCCTAGCCCTGCCGACAGGGCCAGTGCGGCAATGATTGTCACTACACTCATGATGATGTTTTTGGGAGAGGGGCGTGTTTTAAACCCTGCAAACCCGAATATGATTAACGCAAATATTGCAAGGGGCAAATTATATGTTGCTGGCCAATGTATAATAAATTTTCCGAATATATCAATGTAGGTCGCGTTGGTTGTGCTTATCAAACTCGCCATGTCTTTATTGCCAAAAGCTTTAACCGCCGCCAGCATATTTTCGCCGTGATGTTGCAGGCTTGCTTTATCAAGGTTTTCAAGATTGTCCCGCTTGGAATGGTAAAGGGCAACGTCGCCGGTAAACGCAAAGTTAAGTCCCATGACGCCAGAGGGTTTATAAATAGAATAATCCGTATCATTGGGCAGGCGCGAATAAATTTCGTACGATAGAGAATTAGCGATTGGGTATTTGTTTGCTCTGGCAAACCCGCGAATGAGTTCGAGATTGTTATCACTGGTTTCAAACATATTACTGGGGCCAGATACACCGCGTGATTCAAGATTTACGACAAGTTTTACCCGTTTCATCAGAGGATGCTCGTCAAAAAAAGCAGCGGCTCCTCGTAAACCTCCTTCTTCGCCGTCCGTAATCAGGAATAAGATATCATTTTTAAGGGCAGGGCCTTGGTTGATGATGCGGGCAATTTCTAACATGGTTACCATGCCAGCCCCATCATCTGCCGCTGCTGCGCCAGCAGGTACGCTGTCATAATGTGAGGTCAGCATGATAATGTCGTCGTTACTACCCGTGCCTTTATGCAAGACAATTATGTTTTCGACTTCTGTGCATCCCGGATAATGGGGGGTGCATCCAAGGGTTTTTTGAATTTCAGGTGCGTAGCCAAGGGTCGTAAACTTTGCCTCGATCGCCTTACGGATGCGCAAATTCTCTGCACTACCGCTGGGGTGGGCTTTGTCATTGCCAATCAATTCTTGCAAATCAGCAAAAGCCCGCATAGCGGAAAACTGCTCAAGCGGTACGTCAATGCCTTTTGGCTTTGGGCCGTGAGAGAGAGAAGACAGCCCCCACAGCATGGCGCAAGCCACAAAAAACAAAGCAAAATAATAGCGGAGTATAGAAGGAGATGTTTTTGTCATGCGTCGATGTAACGCATAAATACTAATGAGTACAAGTGAGGATATAAAAGTTATCGTCGCACGGTCGTCGCACGTCGCACGTTCGTATACGAAACACCGTCACTAACATATTGAAACAAAAGGTTTAAATGGTGGCCGCACCTGGATTTGAACCAGGGACACACGGATTTTCAATCCGTTGCTCTACCAACTGAGCTATGCGGCCATAAGAATTGGATGTTCACAAATTGACTCACATCAAATCCAATATAGAGGCGGCGTTATAGGGGAATGGTATTCGCGTGTCTATGGGAATTTACCAGCAAAGGTGATTTTTCACATGCGGATAATCAGCATTACTTGTTGCAATTGATAATAATTCGCATATTAAGCCTTTATGACAGAGACCACAGATATTAAAACAACATTGTTCATGCTCGAGAAGAACCGTCCCGCTAGGATTTGTGGGTTTATTGGTGGCGGTGACCATGATCAAACACGCCTTCGGGAAATCGGATTTGCAGAAGGTGACCTTGTGGAAATACTCCATATTGGCGCGTTTGGGCGCTCACCCCTTAATATTAAGCTCCACGGCACATCCATCGCCATGCGTCCAAATGAAGCAAGAATGATACAAGTCATTCCCGCTGATTTGCACAGGGTCATGGAAAAGGGCGTGGAGGACAACAACATCGCGATAAGTGAAGTCGAAATGCCGTGTTGTGGGTCATGTGGAAATGAGACTTAAATGACGGATTTAGGCGAAATTACCATTGCATTATTAGGGGCACCAAATTGCGGTAAATCGTCTTTGTTTAATGCACTGACTGGCGGTAAAGCAAAAATTGCTAATTATCCAGGTGTAACCGTTGAATATTCCAAGGGAAAATACACAACTAAATTTGGCCAAAAAATTTCCCTAATGGATTTGCCCGGTATTTACGGAGATTGCGGGCATAGCGCGGATGAGAGAGTGACGCTGGACGCTATTCATGGTCGGCTTGAGGGCGAAAATACGCCTGACGCACTCATTGTGGTTCTGGACGCGGCCCAAATTCGCACGCATTTGCACAATGTATTACAGGCAAAAAACTACGGCCTCCCGATGATTGTTGTTCTGAATATGATGGACATGGCAGCGCGTGACGGCGTTGAAATTGACCTGCACGAAATCGAACAAGAAATAGGTGTTCCTGTCATATCTAGTGTTGCGGTACGTGCCACGGGACGCCAAGCTTTAATGGAAAAATTAGGCAGTTGGGCACAAGAAATTGATGCAGGTGACGCAATTCCTCCGCAGGAAGAAAGCGATGATTTACAAGCCTTGCAAAAAAAGGCGCGCAGAATTACCCGGGCCCATGTATCCTCTCCGACTTCGCAAACCATAACAACCCGTATTGATAATGTTATATTGCATCCCGTTTTTGGATTACTCATTCTAGCTTTAATCATGTTTGTTATGTTTCAGGCTGTCTATGCGTGGTCAGCCCCTGCTATGGGTATTGTCGAAGCGGGAACAAGCTGGTTTGGTCGTTTCATTGGCTCGTTTTTAAGCGAAGGATGGTTTAAATCTCTCCTTGTTGACGGGGTAATCGCTGGTGTTGGGGCCGTGATTGTATTTTTACCGCAAATCCTTATTTTATTTGCGTTCATTTTGGCCCTTGAAGCATCGGGTTATATGACAAGAGCTGCATTTCTCGTTGATTCGGCGATGGCTAAAGTTGGGCTGAACGGGCGGGCCTTCATTCCGCTCTTATCGAGCTTTGCCTGTGCAATCCCGGGGATTATGGCGGCACGCTCTATCGAGAATGAAAAAGACCGCCTTACAACTATTATGATTGCGCCTCTCATGACATGTTCCGCACGCTGGCCAGTTTATTTCATAATTGTCGGCGCGTTTATTCCAGAAAGAACAATAGGCATCTTTAATTTGTCAGGACTGGTGATGTTTGGTCTGGTGATTGTCGGTATTATTTTTGCGCTCCTTGCATCGTTCGTATTAAAGAAAACTTTGACGAAGGGCGAACCCTCTCCACTCCTCCTTGAAATGCCAAGTTATAAATTTCCGTCCCTAAAGGGATATCTATTGGGCTTATGGCAACGGGCTATGATCTTCATGACCCGGGCTGGTAAAATTATCCTGCCAGCTTCAATCAT
>JAESQI010000347.1 GCA_016765255.1 Robiginitomaculum sp.
GCGCAAGCAGAGCTGGCAAGTAAGTACCGGTATCAGTCATTTGCAATTTGGTGGCAGCTCCCTTTATACCGGTGTCGATGTCAGTGCGCGGTATCAGCGAGCCAGCAGGTTGAGCTGCAAACCCTATTATCAAATGGCCACGCAGTATCAATCTTTTCACAATCAGCGCCAGCTTAATGCGCTGGAGAGCAAGGCTGGAATTGGACTGAGCTGCCCTAGGAGCAGTAGCTGGGGCAATCATCAATTCAGCACTGAGCTCAGCCTCCTATCCAACACGGCCACTGAATCGGCCCGGCCCGGCGGTGATAGAGACGGCTGGCAGGCGAGTGTCGACTGGCAGATAGATCTACCCCTCGGTGAATTTCGAAGTCAATTAGGATACACCCAGCTCAAAGATACAGATGGCTACAGCCCGCTGTTGGCCAATGGTGCACAGCGCTGGTTGCGTAGGAGTTATTTGCTGTTGCAGTACCGCAGGCCGTTATTTGAGGGTACGACTCTGTTAATTAATATGTTCCACCAAGATCAGCACAGCAATTTGGAGCTATTCCAGACGGTTGATAGCACCATAGAAATAGGCATTAGCCTCGCCCTGTAGGAAAAGTTCGCCCCATAGGCTTTGTTGGAAACTCCTTCAAAAATAGAGCGTTAGCGATCAAGGTTGAGAGGAATTAGGGCATAATTCAGTTGTCATAGTTAACAATGCTAGGTAAACTCCGCGAGTTAATTGCACAGCTGCCGACACAAGGTCAGCAAGTGTAATGCTCAGGACTGGCAATTTAGGTAATTTTCTTTGGTGTGATTGAAATCACAAGCCAGAGGCACTGCCTTAAGTATGCTTGCAATACCGATATGTGGTCATACGCGCTTTTTGGCATGTCTCGATCGGAACTAACACAAAACTAGAACATTTCAAGGAGTCATAAATGGCTACAGCAGCAGAAACAACAGCAATCATCCAACTAGTAGTGGGCATGGTAGATGCCGCCCCCGGCGCGGACATTCTTGCCGAACTAGAAGATATTATTGATTCAGGCCTTACTATTGAAGAATTGGCAATAGCCATTTCTGAAAACCCAGCCTACAGCGGCGACACTGGTCTTTTCCCAGATTTCTTGCCAAACGCAATTTTTGCAGAGAATTTCCTAACTCAGCTTATTGGTAGCGAAGTCACTGAAGAAGTTCTGACTGCAGCTGTTGATGAAATGACAGCTTCACTAAATGCTGGCGATTCACGTGGAGCAGTAATGAATGCTTCCATCAATGCTCTTGCTGCATCTACAGACCCAGATTTTGCTGATGCTGCAGCTGCCTTGGCTAACAAGACAGCCGTTGCTACATATTACTCAGTAGACGTGGCGCAAAGCTCCGAAAGCCTTGACGATCTGATAGCAGTAGTTTCTGCTGTTGATAGTTCTGCTACTGCGGCTGCAACCGGCGAAGCCGCTGTTGATACTGCGATTGCAGCTGGTCAAGGCCTTGCTGGTCTACTTTCTCAGCTCGATGCTGCAAACGCTGACAAGAAAGCTTTTCTTGTAACGGCTGATGGTGATGCCAAAGCAACAACAAGCAAACTTGAAGCGGACATTGGTACAGATGTTACTAGTGCCTATGGCGATATTGCCGCAGCAAACGCGCCTCTTGCAGGATACGCTGCTGCATCAGTGGGTCTTAAAGCCGCTTTGATAGCAGATGAAGTTGCACTGCGAGCAAAAGCTCTTTCAGATGGTAATAAGGCTTTGGCAGCTGCACAATCAAACACAACAGCATCACCGGGTGGTACTGATCAAGTAGCTGGCCTTGAGGCAGCAATACTGGCGGACAATGCTGCCGATTTGAATGTAACTCTCACTGCCGGCGCAGCTGTTCTTATTGCCGGTGAACGATTGGGTGCTGAAACAGGTTATAACGGTCTTGGTAATCCTGCTCTCGCGGCGGCTGATGGCAATGGCGCATACGCTGGTGTGATCTCTTATAGTGCTGTTACTAAGTCACTATCTTTAGTTGCTCTTATCACAGAGACATCTAATCCTGGTGTTACAGCACTGCTTGCTGCTACTCAGGCAAACCAAGCAGCGATAAAAGTGTCTGCTGATGCAGTAACTGCGGCGGCTTTGTCGCAGAGAGTTGAAGAGAATATGGATCAGGATACTGCTGGTGCCGCAGCTTTGGTTGTAGCGACTGGTAAAATGACTGTTATTAACCCTGGCGTAACAGGTAAAGCAACCGTTGCAGAACTTGATGCAGAAACAGTAGGCTTAGCTTCTATTGTTACAGCTATTGATGCGGCAGCTGCTACAGCTGGCGATACTGACTTGGCTACTGCCTTGGGCGCTGCGGGTGACTTGCAAGTAGCAGTTGATGCTATTGTTTGGGTTTCTGATGCTCAGACGCACACTGATCATGCGCTTGCTACAGCAGCTGCAGTTACAGCTGGTTATCTTACTGCTGCTGACGCAACAGCAATCAATCTAGCGTTCGACACTGTGGTAATAGCTGGTACCGGCGCAGATCTAGCTGCTGGTGTCACAGCCTCTGATGTAGCTATTGCAGCTAACAGTGCAATTTTTCGGGCAGCCGATTGGAGCACTGCTGTAACGGGTACTCTAGCCGTTTATGAAGCAGCTGATAATACTACAACTCGGGCTGATGCTTACAATCTAGCAGCTGGCACTATTAAGACTACTACTGCCGCAGTTGCTGCTTTTGATAAGTTACTAGTTGCGGAAGCTGATGCATTAGGAATAGCTGCCGGTCTTAAGGTAGTTAATACAGCAGTTACTGCTGCTAAAGCAGCATTTGCCCCAGCTGGCTATTCAGAGCCAGAGCTTGTTGACGTAGCTATTGAATCTGCAACAACTAAAGATGATGTCTTCCTTGGTGGTACTACTGACTCGTCGATTCTCTCTTTTGGTGGCGATGATGTTCTCTTTATCGGTGCTGATACCGTGTTGAATACTGACGTGAAAGCTGCCACTAATGGTGACGACACAGTTACAGAAGTTTGGATTACAGGCACTACTAGTGCAATAATTACAGTTGAAACTAGTGACTTTGGTTCATCCGCAGCGAGCGCTGAAACGTATACAATCACTTTGACTGGCGTTGCAGCGGCCGATGTGGCTTACGCAGATGGTTTTGTCTCTATTGTGTAAGTAGCAATAAAACAGGTGAACACTTATCTGTAACTGGGTAAGCAAGTAATTTCAGTATCTGAGTGAAGATACTAAAAAATAGAAACCCTCAGTTCGCAAGAACTGAGGGTTTTTCTTTTCTAATCTCACCAAATGGTTGATAGGGTCGGACCTACGCAACTTATTGAATCTTTGCCTATACTGGTGAATAGCAGTCAGTATTTAGTGCTTAAAGCGGAAATAACGTTGGATAAAACTGCTCTAAGGAAGAAACAAGCCACGAGCGGGACTTCCAATAAAAC
>JAESQI010000348.1 GCA_016765255.1 Robiginitomaculum sp.
ATTTATAAGTTTAGTGCGTAGGTGAGCGGGCAGGTCTGCCACGTCCCCAAGATCGCTCAAATCTATTGGCGCGTCCTCTGGTTTCAAATACCGCCACCCCTGAAAAGCGCGTTTTGGTGTGGGTAGGACCGGGACAAGACCCGGTGCCAAGACAATTCTGCAAGCTTTACGCCCATCTTGGGTGAAGGTTTCTTGTAAATCCATAATCGTATTACGGCATTGTATCACCCCTTTTATCACCCAATAAATAGAACCGCCACTTAACAATTCTTCAGCCCTTTTCGGGGTCATGCGGGTGATATGATCTGCAAAGGCTGGCAGGCCCTCCTCGCCTCGTCGAATGGCTAAGCCAGCTTGCCAATCGCTAAGGCTGTCGATTGAGACCGATCCAACGGACAGCTTTTGCAAATGAATGAGAGGCGCTTTTGACATAGGCCAACATACCCATAATCATGTGTAATGCTAGGCGAGTTCGGGAATTATTGCGCTGCTCCCTTGCCAAATACTGATTATACCGCATTCCGACGCGCATAAGTTTTAGCAAGGTAATATAATGCCATTATGACAATCATTGCCCCGACAATAGTTGCCACTGGGGCTGCAAATTGTTGGAGTTGATCAAGCTTTCCCTGTGGCGTTAAGAACCATTTCATAGCGCCTCCACCAAGTAATGCAGCACCCAAAGTCATCCCTATCCAATAGACAATAAGATTCCCTCTACCAGAATGGGTGTTGGGTTTTGTATTGGTATTTGCATTGGTTGTAAGCGCAGATTTTTGCATAAACGCTTTTGGCAATCTGACATTGGTATTTTTTTGGTGACTTGGGCGACGGTAATCGGCACGTGTCCCCTCATTGGCGGCCTTGATATCGGCGATCACCTCGGCAATATTTTTTTCTGAACTCTCGTGATTCCCATTACCCTCCATGTCTTTCTTAGGCGGCGTAGCTGGCGAGACAGAAATATGGGCGACACCGTCTGGTGCGTCTCCAATCAACCGGTCAAGACGCTCACTCACTTCTTCTGCAGCGATTGCTATCGGGGATAAATTCTCGGTTTGTTTTTTATCGTTTTGTGTTGCCTCTATTTGTGTTTGGGGTGCTTTAAGCTTGTCGCTATTTTTTAGAGAATAAGCCGCATACTCATCCTTACCCTCCACCGCTTTGGCAGCATAAGGTGTTTGTGTGACAATATTTTCAGCGTCTTTTTTATCAAAAAATACTGACTTTTCATCAGCAACAAAATCTTCATCAGACCTTGACGGTAATACATGACGCGGCGCAGTCACCACATCATCTGATGTTCGCAAGAACAATGCTTTTTCAGCAGTACGCCGACGCACCAACGCGTCCACCACATATGTTTTACCGTCAATCACACTTTTTCGCCACGCATCAAACCCGTGGGCAGCGTCCAGAGGGCGGCCATTATTTAGAGCATGTAGTACTTCCGATGACAGAAAGAATTTAGGCCCGATATTAAAACTAAGAGATACAAGAGCGTCAAATTGACTTTGCGAAAGAGCCGCAAAAACATTTTCATTGACCAAATCTTCATAGGCCCCAAGGTCTGCTTTTAACAAAGCCTCGGCTTGCTTACGCGTAATCGCTGGCTCTTCATCATCACGAAAACTATGACCATAGCCAATCACTCTTTGGCCCGTCACCAAAGTGGTTTCATACGCCCGAAAGCCTTCATAGGCCTTGATCAGCGTCATGCCGAATGTTGATATTTTAAATGTATGCGCCATAAATGTTCCAAAACAATACACAATTTCGTCTAATGGATAAAATTGCAAAACCAGTGCCATTTTCACCTAAAAAGGGAAAATTTGGCCGCAAGCGCTTAATTTAAAGCAAAAATATAGAAGCCAACCCTAGAAATGCGAAAAACCCGACAACATCTGTGACTGTGGTTACAAATACGGATGAGGCCACGGCTGGGTCAGCACCCGCTTTTTTCAAACCCAGTGGTATAAGAATACCTGCCAAGCCTGCACAGAAAAAATTGAAAACGAGTGCAACGCCAATCACAAGAGAAAGTTTAGCATCGTGGAACCAAAGATACGTAATGCCAGCCAGCAAAAATGCGAATATCACCCCGTTCATCAAGGCGGCAAGCCCCTCCCTTCACACAACACGCCAAGTATTGGCTGGGGTTAAGTCCCGGGTCACCAGCGCACGTATCGCAACGGTTAAAGCCTGAATGCCTGTATTGCCGCCCAAAGATGCAACAATTGGCATCAGCACAGCCAAGGCTACTAATTTCGTGATTTCGTCTTTAAATAATGAAATGATAAAGGATGCGCCCAATGCCGTGATCAAATTCACCAACAACCAAGGGGCGCGAGCTTTTACGGTCGAAAAAGCCGTATCGGTCAACCCAGCTTCTGACACCCCCGCCAGTGCCAACATGTCTTCTTTATTTTCTTCTTGGATCACTTCGACCATATCGTCCACAGTAATCATACCTGTCAAACGACCGTCCTCGTCAACCACAGGGGCCGAGATCAGATCGTATTTTTCAAATAAATAAGCCACATCTTCTTGATCCATTTTCGGATCAATCAGCGCGGGAATATTGAGCATTACTTTTTTTAAAGCCGTGTCGCGCCCGCATTGGACAAGACGAGACAAAGGCACATAGCCGAGTGGATGAAAACGGCTATCTATAATATAGAGATCGAAAAATAAATCTGGAAGGCTCTCCCCACCTTTTTCGCTCAAGCTACGCATATGGTCTATGGTCTGGCCTGCGTTCCAAAATTCAGGGGCCGCGACAAATTCGCGTTGCATGAGACGCCCCGCTGTCTCCTCGTCAAACGCCAAACTGGCCTCAACCACTTCGCGGTCACGCGTTGACAGATTGGCCATGACTTCAGCGCGCTGATCTTTGTCCAACTCTTCAATCAATTGTGTCGCGTCATCACTATCGAGCTCTGCTACGGCTTCACTAATCTGCTTAAGTTCTAGGAGTGGCAGAACATCTTCAACCACCTCGTCTTCAAGCTCTGCCAAAACGGCGGGGCTCAATATATATGCAGCCAGATCAATCATGGATAGGCGGTCATCCGAGCTGAGTTGTTCAAATATGTCGGCAATATCTGCTGGATGCTCACCCGTCAAAAGAGCGGAAAGGACTTCTCGCTTCTTGCGCGAAATTGCCGTCCGTATAGCGTCAATATTGCGTGTATTAAGTTCACCAACACCAAGGTTTAAGTTTGGCCGTTGGGCATTTTTTGTACCATCGCTCATGCTAAACCCTCGCGTTTTACCCAATCGGGACAAACCATATATAGCGGTCACGATAGAGAACAGGCAAGCTACAAATATTACATAATACGAATAGAATCCGTGTGTGGAAATTAAAAAGCACTACAATTTAGAGTGCCAAACGCTGCGTCAAATCATAGCTATTTCGACAAGGCGGAGAATATAATTGTGTTGTAATCAGTAGAGTATTTATTCAATTTCTTAAGCATTGCCATGTGCGTATTTCCGTAAATCACGTCCCCACTACCTTTAGCAATTTTGTAAGTTACTTGATCTTTGATCAATTCATATTGGTCAGGCGTTAGCCCAGGAAACCTTATGCCTCGACCCGAGAAAGCGATGAGCTCAGGTTTTACACCTGTATTTCCACGGCTCTTTTTTAACGCTTTATCAGCGTCTATCTGAGCATTAGCACCAATTACCCATTGCATATTATCAACCGCGCCTTGTTCTTCGGGAGTCATGTCGTTCGCACTAGTATTTGCAACAGACGTCGTCGTGGTTTCAGAATCTTTTTCCACTTGTTGACATCCTATAATACCGAGCCCCAAAACGATTGATAGCAATCCAAATAATTTTAGTTTCATATCAAGCACTCCATTTATTATGTGGCACTATTTGTGCTAATTGCTGCCGAGAGCGTTTGTTTTTGGCTAAACCACCCAAGCCGAGCAAGAGCAATAAGAAAAGACCAAAACTACCGCCGCCGCCACTGCTAGACCCACCGCCCGTATTGCCGCCACCTGTACTTGTCGCAGTCACAGTGACCGTGACACTTGCGTTATCCGTGCCACCATTACCGTCTCTGATCGCGTAGGTAAATGAACTTGAGCCGCTAAATCCGGTAGCAGGTCTATAATTTATATTTGTACCACTGATCACGACGGTGGCGCCGTTACTGACATTGGAAACGCTTGTGATGGTGAGTGTATCACCATCTGCATCCGTATCATTGGCCAACACGGCAAAAAGTGTTGAACCGCTATTTTGGGCCACAGTGAAACTATCATTATTAGCAATTGGTGGATTATTCGCGGGCGTGACCGTCACAGTTACCGTCGCACTACTCGTTCCGCCATTACCGTCACTGATCGCGTAAGTAAATGTTTCCGTGCCGCTAAAGCCATTTGCGGGGGTGTAATTAATATTTGTGCCGTTGATTGTCGCTGTGCCGCCATTGCTGATATTACTGACACTGGTAATACTAAGCGTATCGCCGTCCGCGTCCGTGTCATTGCCCAATACATCAAAGCTTGTCGCCGCGCTGTCTTGATCAACTGTGAAACTATCATTGTTAGCAACAGGATTTACATTACCCCCAGCGCCAGCGGCAATAATTGTAATATCCGCGCTATTGATATCAAAAAATGGTTGGCTCACACACTTAACGCGAACACGTCCTGTAGTGGTGACACTATTTGGGACTGCCACACTTTCTGTGCCGTCATTATTTGTGGACGCCACAAATGGTGCGGCAAATGTTTGCCCCCCGTCTGTTGAGAGTGCAATTTCAACATTCGCACAGTTAATCGGAGCAGCCGTTGTATTTGCAACGTTCCAAGTCACAGTCTAATTACTATTTGCCGACCAAGTTACACTGCCAGGCGCTGTTACCGAGAACGGCCCCGCCGCATTGGAAACGGTTAATTTCACAGTGTCAGAAGCAACGCCACCCTTGCCGTCACGAACAGTAAACCGAATATTTAAGTCTCTATTTGTGGTCGGTAGGATTTCACCGTACGTTATCGTACCGCTCAAAATATCATTGATCTGCGGGAAAATTCGGCTGGGTGAGCTTGAAGGACTAAATGAGCGAAATAGAGGCCGTGTACCGTCATCGGTAAAGGTAGCTTTGCTACTGGTCGAACCTCCAAGGTCATATTGCTCCCAAATATATGATAAGGTATCACCAGCATTCGCATCTGTTGCACTCCCCGTTAATATAAACGGCGTTGAAGCTGGAATATTGGCATCACTACCTGCATTTGGGACGGGGACGGCATTGTTTAAAGGCGTACTAATGCCGCAACTACCACCCGATGCACCATTAGTAACAAACTCAGTAATCTCTCCTAAAGAGTGATTATGGTAATGATCTGTACCTTGGTTTTGAATGTTTTCATCGGCGCAAATTCCTGCATATGCCATAATAGTCGTGCCGCCACCCGGCTCGTAAGCGGCTGAAATTGACCGGTTTCCACCGCAAGCCCCCGCAGTGCCATTAAATGTGTGTCGCGCTCCATATTGATGGCCAAATTCGTGGGCGACAAAATCAATGAAAAACGGATCATTGATCGGATTTCGGCTACCCGTAACACCTTCAGCTTTAATGGAGCTACACACAACGCCGAGACCAGCCAATCCGCCGCCGCCCGTGCTAAAGACGTGGCCAATATCGTAATTGGCAATCCCAATTTTAGCATTTAAGTCCGTAACAATTTCCCCAATAAGAGCGACTGGATCATTATCCGTATATGGGTCGGTATTTGCATTGGTATAAATAACATCAGAATTATTGGCGATGATCTCCAATTTTATTGCAAGATCAGTTTCAAAAACTTGGTTCACACGGTTAATACCCGTCACCATAGCTGCCAGTGAGCTGGCTTTTGTCCCGCCGTGAAAGGCCGTGAACTCACCCGTTCCCGCAACAGCAAGTCGGTATGTCCTCAAATTCACACCGTAAGACACATCGGGTTTATTTGCGTTTTGGGGGTTGGGCTTTTGCTCCTTATGATCACGGCCATGGATCAGGCAGTTTATAGGAGAATGGTTTTTGCCTTCCATTTCCGAAATATAATCCGATTTAAAATAGCTTTGATAATGACCATCCGACCCGACAGGATCAACAAAAATGGTTTTTCCATCACGCACAAACATGGCATGAAAACCACTGGCACTCATATCTAAACGCCCCGTATTTGCCGGGTTTTGGGCATCCATAATCCTGAACGTTTGAATGTCGGGGTTTTGAAGGGCAAGTTCCTTTGCCATAATAGGCGAATTATAGAGTGTATATGTAGCGAATTTCCCACCTGGCAATGGGAGTGATATCGTCGTGTTCGGAGTTGTAAGAAATCCAACTGGAGCTTGGTTCAGTTTAGCCCGTAAATCACTTGTATTTACGTAGAGGAGACGTGACTTAGCATGCACGGGGACTTGCATAGACAGAGCTTGCATTTGCGCTACTTCACCGCTGCGTTTACTCTGAACATCTTGCCATGTTTGTGCGTGAGCAGGTAAACTAAAGGCAACTCCTAATAACAATAAAAGACTATGTTTCATAAAAATGTCCTAGGTAGTTGCGAACGAAAGGTTCTAGTTCGTACAAAATACGGTTTAAGACTAGCAGAATGGCATGACATCGACAACCACTTAACTGTCACGTAACTGTTACCGTCAAAACGCAGAATTTATCAGCATGTGACCGAAAATTAATTTCGGTTTTGCTATGAGTTTTCTGATGCGAAAAAAATGATAATGACACTGCACAACACCCCAATGATAGCGCCGTAAAGATGGGCATTTACAATCACGCCTCCCCCTGAAACACTTTCAGTCAGCGGAACTACACCTATTATTTTTTCATAAGTAATTTTAGCGCATAGCCCTACCCCAATAAAAACATCTTCCCAATGAAATTTAGGCTTGGGGCCTTGATGACTTTGAAAAACTGACCCAACAATTCCTGCTCCGATCAGCCCGTGCAAAACACCAGACAAACCCACATAGGATTGCAAATGTGTATCTAAATAATAAAACCCGAGACTTATCCCTATGCTCGTAAAAAATAATATCCCTAGCCAAATCCGCGCCCGATAAATTTTACCGTACATAAACCACACTAAAACAAAGCCTGCGATATTTAGAAAAAAGTGAGACCAGCCCAGATGGGTAAAATGCCCAGTCATAAGCCGCCAATATTGCCCCTCTTGACGCCACGCATTTTGGTACTGAAAAAGTTCACGTCCTAAATCACCACAAACCATAATGCCCATGCAAGCCAGAATAATGAAAACAGGCAATACCCTGTTTTTATAAGCAGTGTGATAATGTTGGCTTGAAAATTTTGTTATCATGATAAGATAAGCATTACCTTATAAACAATAAATTGTCGAAGCGTTATAACAAACGAACACATATGGTACGGGTGGCCGGAACCCATACAGCATATCCTAAAACTCCATATAACTGTACTTTTTTGACAGTGCTACACATCAACGTGTAGCATATTTGTGTAACAAAGGGCAAATTATTTGTAGATGTAAAGAATAGACCTGTCTAAGAATTTTACTCAAACATTATATAAATATTTATACGGAAAATTGAAGTGGGCGATGAGAGACTAAAGTGGGTAAATGACAAACTACGATAAAGGCAAGCGAGCAGTAAGGACATTCCTATTATTGCTGGAAAATATGCTAACGGAATGTTAGCCGAAACACTAACATTAGCTGTAATATAGTTGAAGTTATAACGTGTTTTTAAATTTATCTATAGCCGTGCATAGTTCTGCTGATTGAAGGGCTATTTTGTCTGCCGTTTCAGGCCGTGCTGGCCTATTCAGGTCGTCGTAATCTCCACCTGTTAATAGGTCAAATATATCCATTACGGCACTTTTTTCCTTGAAGCCTATTTCAGCGATTTGGTAGTATGCTCCCTCTGCCCGTGATTGCATAAACCGCACGTTCGAAGCAATGTCGGGCGATAATGATTTTGCGGCTATTGACCAGAAGCTACACCCAGTAGCTTGGCATTTTTCAATATATGAACAAAAATTATCACAGGCCTCATATTTTCTTTGCAGCTGCTTATTTTGTTTGCGTACTTTTGAGTTCAACCAATAATCCAGCCCCCAAGTTGTAAGCCCACTGGTGGCCACCGCAGTAATCACTGTCAATATGATTGATTTCTCAGGCAATTATGCAACCACTCTCGCCGCATTCACATATCGAGATATCCTGTCATGTGCTAACATTAGGGACGGCATAGTGGCCTGAATTTTTACGCGCTTAAAGAAATCAGACACAGTGATAGCGTTACGTCTTATCAGCCCACCAAACGCCTCTTCAAGAAACGAAGAAGGGAGGCCTGCAACCCCATCAAAATCAATTATGATTTGGTCGTATTCTTGCAGTGCTGGAATAAGAAAATCATCCCTAAATCTTTGGCCACTGAATTTGCCATGCTTGCTATGTCGCCCAAGTGGGGTCGCGCTGTACTCAGCCGCCACATTTATGGTGAGCTTAGTCATGCTGTATTCTCCATTCTACCAGAGTGCCACAAAATTCTACTGGTAAAGTTTTAAGAATTGGTTTCTGCATCCCAATATACGTTACCGACCCATTTCCACTCAAAATTTGCAGGCTACTGCCAGGGTGATTATCCACTACCTCTGCCATTTGCCGCAGCCCTTCACCACGATATTCAAGCTGAGTGCCTGAACTAGGTTGTTGTATTGCAGCCCAAATCAAGCCTGCATCTGTCGTGTTGGTCATTCCTAAACTCTTCCATAATGCCGAAAATCCTGCCTTCTCTGGCAAGCTTTTGGGTAATCCTATTCCTCTATCATACACCATAAAATGGGTGTTGCGGGAATTTTCATCATATATTGCTCCTGCCCACCATGCGGGAATTCGCTTGGCGGGGTAACTTACATGGGGATGAGGATAAGCATGGTCAAGAACATTCGTGACGGCTTCACCAATCCCTTCCCATAGCCTCGCTTCTTCATTTGGCTGCTTCCCCGTTGTTTCTATTATATCTTTTATCAATTTTTGCGCCGCTTTACCGTCCTGCATTTTCCCTATTCTAAATTTTACAGCCTTCAAGTTTTCCCCAAATGTCATGCGCACATTAGGCTTTACTTTTAACAGTTCAAAAATTCCAAAGTCTTCAAAAAGTGCGGTAATATGTGGTTCCCACCTATTGGCATCCGCTGGAATACGGTTTCTTCTGTTAATACGAGTGCTAAGCCCTAATCGACAATCTAACTCTGCCGCCAGCACTAATAACGCTGATGGCTGAATGTTTTTTAGCGCAGAAAACTCCAAATAATATTGAAATTTCCGTCGGCGTAATTTCTCACCGATTGAACGAATTCCCAAAAAACATTCTAACGACTGTTCATAATTGCCCTCAAAGTCCAGATTTTCTGGAATATCAAAAATACGACGCTTACCATAAACTGGAATTTTCCTAATCTCGCCCTCAAACCGCCCCACTTTTTCGACCTGTTTACGGAATAAATCTTTTGCGGACTGCAACTCAGGTGTAACCTCCAATACTCTCAACGCAATGGCTCCACATCGCACAAGATGTTTCCGGAGATATCTTTTATCTCGTTTTATTCGCTTAATTCTTTTTTCAGGGCATAATTTTTTCATAAATTAGCAGTGTGCGAGAACCAATTCAAAGTCAATATTCATTGCAATCTTATTGGGTAATATCTCAAGTGCTAAAACCGCTACACTTATATGCCTACTTCAATATGCTTACTTCAAAATTCGATAAACGCTCGCACGGCTGATATGTAGCTCTTTACAAATATCCGCAACGCTTTTGCCTTCTTCTTTTAAGCGCAATACGTCTTTGCTTTTCATGCGGGCGGTGGGGGCGCGGCCTTTGTATTTTCCGTCCTGCTTTGCTTTGGCTATACCTTCGCGTTGAAGTCAGACACAAAGCCATAACGGTTTTTGGTACGGGTGGTCGGAATCGAACCGACACTTCCTAAGGAAACGGGATTTTGAATCCCGCGCGTCTACCAATTCCGCCACACCCGCTTACAAAGCTTTTATCTCTTATGAGAAAGGAGCCGCACCATAACGCGCAAATGTCCTTCGTCAACACGATTTTTCACAATTCTAATAGCTTCTTAAACACTTTCAGTTTATGGGGATTTATGATGTTAAACTTTGGATTTATTGACCGTTGGTATGAAAGCGTTAAACAGATGGCGCGCCATAAACATGCGGTGCGCGCCCTCGTTATGATTGCCTTTTTTGAGAGCTTTATTTTCCCGGTTCCTACCTCAGTTATGCTAGTATCTATGGTGCAATCAGACCGCACAAAAGCGTGGCGATACGCTTTTATTTGCGCTATTGCGTCAGTAGCAGGCGCAGTGATTGGTTACCTCATCGGTTGGTTTGCTTACGAAACCTTTGCATTGCCAATGCTGGAGAAAATGGGCAAGGCTCACTCTATTGACGGGTTTAAGGGCATGGTTGATCAATACGGTGCTTTGGCCGTGTTTGGGGCTGGCCTTACGCCGTTTCCGTTTAAAGTCATTACGCTTTTAAGCGGAGCGCTAAAGCTCAACTTTATCGTCTTTATTCTGGCCAGTCTTGTTGCTCGCTTTACCCAATTTTTTCTGGTTGCTGCTATTGTTTGGAAATTTGGAGAGGGCGCGGAAGCGTTGATTAAAAAACATTTTGCCAAATTTACTTTCGGGTTTTTTGCACTTGTTATTCTTGGATGGGCAGTTTGGAAATTTGGGCTAGGCGGGTAATATAACTGTTTTTGCAAACCCGTGTTTTGCAAACATTTTAGACCGTTTTGGCGACATCGCCCCGCCAATTAAAAATGCCGTTTGTGGGTAGTTTGGCAAGGGTAATTTATCCTTTTTAACCAACAGACTTTGCGTACGCTTGGCAATAGCTTGCCCACTATCAATCCAGCTAATACCGTGAGAGGACGTTGATTTTAACTCATTGAGCAAAAGCGGAAAATGGGTGCAAGCCAGCACGACAACGTCAATGTCTTTGCCAAATTTATGAGAAAACATTGGCTGGATTTCAGTCTTAATCTCTGAGCGTTTCACTTCCTC
>JAESQI010000349.1 GCA_016765255.1 Robiginitomaculum sp.
CACATACCCTAAAAATGATGGGGATATAAAAACCAGTTTTGCAGGTATGATCGGGCGCGTCTTGGAACCTGTACTTGCGCCGATTGGCTTTAACCTTGAAATGTCGATCGCACTGATCCCCGCAATGGCGGCACGGGAAATTGCGGTCTCAACCTTGGCTATTGTCTACAACACATCTGACGGGGAGGGCGAAAGCCTCATGATTGAGCAGGCCTTGTTAGCTGATTGGTCACTACCTATGGCGCTTGCTTTTCTAGCATGGTTTGTTTTTGCTCCGCAATGTCTCTCCACACTCGCTGTTACACGGCGCGAAACCAACAGCTGGAAATGGCCACTGATTATGTTTGGCTATCTATTCGCCCTTGCTTACGCGGCGGCAGGGATTACGTTTTGGGTTGCCACATGGTTGGGTTTGTAAACTATTACTTTTAAAACTAGGCTTGCATTCTAACTTTTATCTCTATATTAGTAATGACTAATATAATGATTGGATTTCAGCATGACCACCATTAACAAATTATCTGATGATATTTCAGCATGTGCGCAAATTTTCCCTGAACATATAGATTTTATTCAAAGCTCTGGCTTTAAATCCATTATCTGTAATCGTCCCGATATGGAAAAACCTGGGCAACCATTTGCGGGAGATATAGAAAAACATGCCAAGGATGCAGGTCTTTCCTATATTCATATTCCCATGCGTCCGGGGCAGTTAACGCAAGAAATAATCGAAGCCATGAGGACTGCATTCGAAACCGCGCCAAAACCAATCCTCATTCATTGTGCAAGCGGAACTCGCTCCGCAATGCTTTGGAGTTTTATACATGTTAAAGAGCTTGGGGTTGATGGCGTTCTAGCTGCAACAGGCAATGCTGGCTTTGACCTCGAAAAAATTCGCCCCGCCCTAGTGCAATTTAGCGACTAAGTCAGTATAAGGTCTGATTGCATTAGAAATAAGGTGCTTTATGCGCGTTCAAGACCGAATACTTGACAATTATGACTGGATGAAGGGCTATAGTGGCAGCTTTTTATTTAGCGATTTTTTATCTGCGCTGATTGTCTCTGTATTGCTAATCCCACAATCCCTAGCATATGCTATGTTGGCTGGATTGCCGCCTCAAATGGGATTGTACGCCGCTATTTTTCCATCCGCTCTATATGCAATTTTTGGATCTTCACGGTTTCTTGCCGTTGGCCCTGTTGCGATGAGTTCTCTCATGACCTTGGCTGTAATCTCCCAAATCCCCGAAGAATTACGTGTTGTAAGTGCGGCAATTTTAGCCCTCATGTCAGGTGGGTTTCTCTTTGTATTTGGCATGATGAGAGGCGGGAGCATTGCGACTTTCTTTAGTCGCCCCGTTGTCTCTGCTTATATAACGGGGGCGGCCATTTTAATTGTTATCAGCCAACTTAAACACATATTTCAAATTGATGTGAAAGGGCGACAAGTTGCGGATATGATCATCTCTATTTTTTCACATTTTGGCCAGTTAAACCTAATCGCCACGTATATAGGTATTGGGACAATTGTATCTTTGATATTGGTAAAGCAATTCGGGCTTAGGCTTGCTAAAAAAATTAGAGTGAAAAACAACCATGCGAAAATTGCCATTCGCTTAAGCCCAATACTGGTCATAGCCATCGGTACTATTTTGACAATTTATCTGAATTTGGAACAAAAATACGGACTTGTAACCATAGGTGAAATCCCCGCAGCTCTCCCAAGTTTAGAATTTCCAAGTGCAGGTATTGAACATTGGAAGTCTCTCATATTATCCGCTTTTTTAATTGGCCTAGTGGGGTTTGTAGATAGTGTATCCGTGTCACAAACCCTAGCGGCAAAGGACAGATCACGGGTAAGTCCAAATAGAGAGTTACTCGGTGTGGGGGCTGCTAATATAGCCGCTGGTCTGACGGGCGCTTATCCTGTTGCTGGCAGTTTATCACGCTCTGCCGTAAATTTTTCATCAGGAGCAAAAAGTCCTCTCATTGGGGTGATGACAGCGATGATTGTTGCCATCTCCATTCTAATCATTTTACCCGTATTTACACATATGCCACTGGCAAGCCTCGCGGGTTTGATTATATTTTCATGCTTCAGCCTGTTCAATTTTGGTGAAATTTGGAACACTTGGCGATATAGTAAAGCGGATGCTCTAGCAGCTCTTGCCGCCTTTTTCGCCGTACTCTTGATCGGCATTCAATACGGGGTTTTGGTCGGAACAATTCTTTCAATGATTCTTCATATCCGCTTAACCCTAAAACCACATACGGCCCTCGTTGGTCGATTTGCGGGCACTGAGCATTACAGAGATGCCGATTTATACACGGTTGAGGAATTTGACGAAGTAAAAACCCTCCGCATTGATGAAAGCCTATATTTCGCCAATGCAAGATTTTTAGAAGACACCATTGCCAAATTGGTCGTTAATCACCCCAAAATGAAAAACCTCATCCTTATGTGCCCGGCTGTGAACAGGATAGACGCGAGTGCGCTTGAAAGTTTACTTGTGATAAATGATAGGCTTAGTGACCTCGACATAAAGCTTCATTTGTCTGAATTGCATGCATTTGTACGGCAAAGGCTAAAGCGTTCAAATTTTTTAGATAAATTGTCAGGGGATGTGTTTTTTACCCAACACGAAGCCATAGAAGCTTTGCGCCCCGAGCCTGATTGGTCGCAATTTTCTGATCATATTGACATTCATTAGAATTAAGGCTTTCTTTTTATGTGTTAAAATGTGTATCCTATAGGGGAATAGGCGAGCGGCGCAGTTTGCGACCTGCCAGAAAGTAGAGAGAAAAATGCCGGATGGTATCATTTCCGGCTCTAAGAGTGACGCCAATCTTGCGCCACCTCAGAGGCGAGAATCACGCGCAAACACAAATAGTTATGGCCGCGGTAAACAACAACATTTTGCCGCAATTGATCTCGGTACTAATAATTGCCGTTTACTCATAGCCCGTTCACAGTCAAATGGGTTTAAAATTATAGATTCCTATTCTAATGTGGTGCGTTTAGGGGCAGGGCTTAGCCAAACAGGTAGATTATCAGAGGAAAGCATGGCCGCCACACTCAAGGCCTTAGAGGTGTGTGCAGCAAAAATGAAAGCGAAATCCGTGAAACGCTGGCGCTGCATTGCGACACAAGCGTGTAGGGAAGCTGAAAATGGATCCACATTTTTATCCCAAGTTAAATCAGAAACGGGGTTGTTATTTGAAACTATTTCTCCGCGTGTAGAGGCCCGGTTGGCCGTAATGGGATGCATGAACTTACTTGATGACACAAAAGATGTCGCCCTGGTTATTGATATTGGCGGCGGGTCAACTGAATTGTCATGGGTGGACATTCGTCGTTTTAATTCAGAAACAAATCCGCGACTTCACCGTCCGCCTATCAGTGCTTGGGTGTCTTTGCCGATTGGGGTTGTAAATCTTAGCGAGATGTACCCCGAACGCCCACATGATCTTGAAGGGTGGTATGAGGACATGAAAAACCATGTTCGAGAACAAATGATTTCAAGGAACTGCGAGAAGAGATTTGCCAATGTATTTAAAGACGGGCGTGGGCATTTAATTGGAACATCAGGAACAATAACAAGTTTGGCCAGTGTACATTTAAAGCTGCCTTTTTACCAGCGTAACAAAATCGACGGCATATGGATAAACAGTCAAGACGCGCTTGATACGGCGCGGCGTTTGGTTTCTTTACCACTCGAAAAACGCCAGCAAGAACCC
>JAESQI010000350.1 GCA_016765255.1 Robiginitomaculum sp.
CAAATGGCAGTTATTAAACTTGCTGCTGACCGCACACCGTTCATCGATCAAGGTCAGTCCATGAACTTACATATCCGTCGAGGGATGTCTGTCGAAGAGCTAAGCCGAATACATTTCGCAGGATGGGCTCTCGGAGTTAAAACTTTCTACTACTGCAGGTCAGTAACTCTGAAACGCGGTGGTATCCAATCAAAAATTGAAACTCGTAGAACAGTTGAAGTTGATCTTCAATCTGACTGCGTCGCTTGTGAGGGCTAAATGGCACATTCCGATCTACTTGCTTCCAGAGATAACTATAAGCCCTTCCACTATCCAATGTGTTTTGAAAGGTATGTAGCAGCCCAAAACATGCATTGGTTGCCGTCAGAGGTTCCATTGTCCGATGATGTCGATGACTGGAACGATAAACTCAATGATGCTGAGAGAGAACTCCTCACCCAGTTATTCCGTTTCTTCACCCAAGCCGACACTGATATTGCCCGCGCTTATCTAGAGAGATACATCCCTGCCTTCAAACACCCTGAAGTCAGAATGATGCTGAGTGTGATCGCGACAGCTGAAGCCAATCACATGCACGCCTACTCCCTCCTGATCGATACTATAGGTATGCCTGAAACAGAGTATGCAGCCTTCCAAGAATATGAGGAGATGTCCTCAAAACATGAGTACATGTTCTCTAAAAAGGTAAGTGGATTATCAGAGCGTGAAGACCTAGCTTTAGACATGGCAGTGTTCTCAGCCTTTGGTGAAGGTATGCAGTTATTTAGCTCATTTGCTATTCTGATGAACTTCCAGCGCCTAGGTAAAATGAAGGGGATGTCTACAATAATCGAATGGTCTATTCGTGATGAAACCTATCACGTCGAGTCCATGATTGAACTCTTCCATATTTTCATTGCTGAGAACCCAGAGATATGGACGGACGATTTTAAAGGTCACATATATCAGGCTTGTCGCGACATGGTTGATCTTGAAGACAAGTTCATTGATCTCGCATTTAAGGGTGGAGCCGTTGAAGGCATCACACCGGAAGAAACAAAAACCTACATCCGCTTTATTGCTGACCGCAGGCTCGCACAACTGGGTCTCAAGCCAAATTACAATATTAAAGAAAATCCGTTCCAGTGGTTGGATTTCATAATCGGTGCCCCAACCCATACCAACTTCTTCGAGCAACGCTCAACTGAATACTCCAAAGAGATTTCTGGTGATTGGAAAACAGCCTTCAATTACATCGAGCACATCAATAAATCTCACACGGATAAATATCCGGGTGGTCTACTAATTGTTACTGGAGAAGATTGTGTATGGTGTGATCTGGCAAAAACAAAGATTGATCAACAAAACATCACTGCTCAATACGTAAATTCAAAAACCACTTATGGAGTTGAGTTACTCAGTAGAGTAGCAAAAAATTCCGTGCCACAAATCTTCGAATTACACGTTAAAGGCGAATCATTACGGCATATTGGGGGTGCTGAAGCGCTTATTACTGAGATGGAAGAGAGTTTACATTCAAACGCATAATAAATGTCTGTTTGAGTAGGGATTGTACATATTTCATTCCCTCCCAGACACTGTTTCAATACAAAAATCCTAACAACACATCTAACCACCTGTATTAATTAGATAATAAAATTCCGCTCCTCACTAACACCATTGACAATACATTTTACATAATTGTGTATTAGCGTAGATATTGAGCTAATAATGTTAATGCGACATACCGGCGTCAACAGTTCTCACTTTGTTCTCGTTGACTCCCCTCATGGTTGTTATCTATTATCACAATTAGCGCATTAAGACATGCGTCAAGCACCAATATAAAAGGGAGCAAGAATATGGTTACACGGTTAAATGATAAAATTAAAGCTGACAGCGACAAACCTGCATTCGGAGACCGAGTGAAGGAAAAGCGTATTGAAATGGATATGACGCAAGAAGACTTAGCAAAGAAGCTTGGCGTTAGTAGGCCCACTGTCGCACAATGGGAGCGCAACGCTAACCCAACAGACTTACCTACTATTTCCGCTGTTGCGAAACATCTGAATACCACGGCTGAATATTTAGCCTTCGGCGTCAGAAACGAAAAAATCGTCTACAGAACCCCTGAAGAAGACAATATGAGCATCATTAAGGAGCTTGCATTTAGCGGTCCTGACGAAAGCACAACACTGAAAAAGTGGGCTATGCCGACTGATTGGATCAAGGATAAGCTTCGCACCAACCCTGAAGGGTTATGCGTAATAGAGTCACCTACTACGGTGGATAAAATTTCTGAGGGCGACAAAGTTCTTTGCGACACCAATGACAGGAGACCTTCACCCGAAGGACTTTTCGCTCATTGGGATGGTTACGGAGTCATAATCAATCAAATGATGATTATTCCAAATATCGGTGTTCGCGTCTTCTCGCCAAATTCAGATCGATCTTATGACGCTCAACTAGACGACATCAAACTTATTGGACGCATCAAAGGCAAATGGGGTTCCACTTCTTAGCTTGCCATTCTAACGTATTTTTCGATTAAGGACTCGACATGGTCAGCACGACTATGCCTCTTCCTACCTATAACAACGGATAAAAGGTCGCCATGCTCCCAGCGCGACCTAATCCACCCCTCCTTAACATCAAGACCTCTTTCGTGACACATCTCAAGAATTCCGTACTTATTGATTAGGTTGATCTTTTTTTGCATCACAAGTCACTTCCGTTAGTCACATGAACATAATATTCAAGGCAGAGTGAGATTAATTGGCTATAAATAATTTGTCAAGATTATTAACTTAATCATTGCGTGAGGCATCTATAGGGCTTCAGATACTCACCCAATACTCACCTGAGATAAGCCTTCACCTGCTTTTACGAGCTTAATCAGGCTTATTGTTATTGATGGCAACAAGGAATTGCAGATGGTTACTACTACTAAGTGTTTGTCATTACAATGTAAAATAATAATCTGACACGATATTACTTATCACACACTACATAATTGGTAATGATGAGGTCGGGAGTTCAATTCTCCCTTGCGGCACCATCTTTCACTCAATCAATTCAACAGTTTAGATTATTTTCTCGATGTTCTTGAAGTCTTGCATCAGACTCACACTCACCTGAAACTCACCCCTCTCAACTCTCGCCAAACTGTCTAAAGCGAGGTCATACTCATCACAAAACAAATGTGCGTAGATATTTTTAGTGAATTCTGGGGAGTGATGTCCCATTAGTTTCTGCACCAGATGTTCCCTTGCAGTACCTGAGACTACGAGAGCAGAGCCGTAGAAATGCCGAAGAGCATGTACACCTTTTTTCTTGAGTCCCGCTCCTTCTTGTAAATTGTACCACATGGAACGAAGTATATTTCTGTAGCCTAAAGGGTTGCCGCCTTCCGTAGAAAATACGAAATCGTCTTTATCTTTTCCCTCAATATGGATGGTGAGAAGCTCAAGCAGTTCCGGTAAAATTGGGACTTCTCGGATTCCAAAAACAGACTTTACGGGTCCGACATTACCGTAACGATCTAACTTTTGTCGAATACGAATACGCCTATTATTTAGATCAACGTGTCTCACTGGGAGTCCTAGAATTTCGCTTGAGCGCATTCCTGTGAACAAATACATTCGAAATAATGTTCGAAGATTTATCCACCCTTTTTGGCGGTTCCCTTTTGTAGTCGCCCACTTATCAGCCAGATCATAAATGGTCTGCATTTGAGTTGGTGTGTGCGTTAAGTTCACATCACCAACAACCGAAAAGTCATCATCTTCTTGATTGTGTAGTACCTGCAGCTTCTTACTAGTAGAAGCAATTGTGAGTCCTGCAGCCGGATCGACGTGGATTAGATCGTCATCATTTGCCCAACGGAACATATTCTTCAACAGCTCGAAGGCCATCTTAGCCGTGTACCGCGACACTTCGGCGGATAGTAAATCCTTCCGAAGTTTGACGATATCCTTCTTAGAAATGTTGCTGGTTCGAAGCACACTCATTCGTGACTCAAGGTGGTTATTCCACCTGAGCTGATATGTGTTAAGCGTCCAAGGCTCTCTCGGGTCTTTACCGTCTGAACCGATCCTAAGTGCCTCTATAAACATTTCGAACAATTCCGAAATTCTATAATCTCTATACCCAGCGGGTAGGAGCGGAGAATCCTCTAACTTCTTGGCGAAGTGGTTTGCCAAAGCCTTTGTTGAAAAATTCTTTGTTCTCTCTTTATTTTTTTGAGTACAAAAATATTTAACTCTCCAAACCTTCCGCGTTCTAAGGCCGGTTTTGGAATCTAACTCTTTGTGTGGGAATACTGATGTTTGCATACGCGCATTATCAATGCGCCACGCAATACTGTCAACGGTGGCGTTAAGTTAACCAAACAACTCAATGTCAATATTACTGACTATTTTCGCCGTAACGAATTTGAAACTCAGTTAGAATTTCATCAATAGCAATATTGTCTCTCTTACATGACAAGTATGCACGAGCCATCAGAGCATCATAAACCGCTGAATCAGTCTGAGTTATTTGTTGTGTTGGGTCTTCAATCCCCGGAGGAATTGGAGGGTCTTCGCAATTCCTCAGGCTTTGAGGGATGATCGGAGTTATAACTATTGGTTCCGTCGTCTGGAAGGGCGTCCCTGAACATCCTGTCAATCCTAGCGTAAGTATCGCGAAGAACAGGAGCGACCTCACCATCATCTTCTGGTGGAGCATTATATGCCTCATTGATTATATTATTGACCGCGTCATTGTCTGTAACGCGTTGTTCTGATCGCCGCTCAACAGCAACCGTTGTGTATTGGGCAATTTCCTCACTCGTAGCAAGTGCCCCCATCTGAGCAGAAATTTTCTCGATTGAGTTTAGTAGCTCTAAATTATCGTTTTCAAGTCTCTCTTTATCGAAATACATGAAAAGACAAACAACGATTATTAGGACTCTAGGATCGAACAAATGCTTCAACATGGGTAGAAACCGTAAAGCGAATCCCATCATGTTTCTGGATCGCGTTTATTGCGTCCTGCGAAGGCTTGCATCATTCCGGTGGAATC
>JAESQI010000351.1 GCA_016765255.1 Robiginitomaculum sp.
ATTTTGTTCTTTTCATTTATGTCTTTGACCAACACGCATTTTCTCAGCTTTGATGTTCTTCCCAAAGATAATAGTACGCAAGAGGTGTCCGTTAATAACAATGCTAATAATGCAAACTCAACACCTGCCGAATCAAAGATAGAGAATGAGGAAAGCGAAAATACGGATATGAATTTTTCTGTTGTCAAGTCAAGCGGTGAAACGAATATTTTGTCTATAGGTGGTCGGCAAGTAAAAATAAAATTCTTTACGAAAAACAAAGACCTTCATAAAATAACTGACGAAGAAATTCAAATATTGACCAATCAGATAAACAATGAACTTGACGTACAAATCAATAATGAAAATATTGATTCAAACAAGGTTATAAATTCCATTTTATCTAACCCTAAACAATTTAACTCGACATTTAACACATGGTTACCACGGATCATGTTTTTTATGGTTCCCTTTGCCATGATCTTTGGCTGGCTATTTATTCGCGGGCCCAAAGCCTTGCTAATTGATCATTTGATACATGCCATTTATTTACAATCTGTTCTTTTTATCACCACATTGCTCACGCTCATTCTCTCACAATTTACGTCTGGTGATCGACTCGTTAAAATACTCTTTCTCATACTCTTGGTTTATTTCACTTTGTCTCTAAAACACATGTTTGGACGTGGGTGGATAAAAACCATCTGGACAAGTTTAGTTGGCGGGTTTTTATATTCCACCATTTTATTCATAGCCATGGCGGGCATTACCCTCGTCGCATTTACTAATATCGCGTCATGAAATAATCTTATACTTAGGTTTAGGTGCCCGGTCACCAAACCACCACAAGGTTGCCGCAGTTGCCGCAAATACTGCCGCATTGGCAATATGGGTGTCTTGAGTTCTGGAAAATATCCAAGCCGTAATCAACCATAACAATAACGTTAAACAAGGCCGTACAAGGCGAAGCATATTGATGACCCATTGGCTGGCAAGACCAGTATTAGCATCTGCTGCCAGTGAGGCCTCCAACCCACGCCAAGAACCCTTTTGCGCTTCCAGTGCCAGTTCAAGTTCTGTCTCTTGCTTTTTAGCTTTCATTTGTAATTCGTGGAGTTTAAGTTCATGCCCCCAGCGCTTTTCTTCTTGGTGAAAGGTTTGCTTGCGCTCGAAATATCCTGCCACACGGCCAAGTGCCGTTCCAAAAATCCCAAATAACCCACCCGCTGCAGCGTCTAAGCCAAAATTTAATATGCTTGCCATAATCTCTTTGCTTTCTGATTGCCATACCATACCCTTTTGGGGCCAAGGTCTATGTGTAAAAATGTTGCGTAAAATCCAAACCCGCGAAACCCCATCGTCTTGCAAATCTGATAAAGGCGTCTAGGCTCATGCCCTGACAGACGAATATCCGCCGCGAGTTTTAAATGTTGAGACAAGGGCGCACCGCCAACTCTGGCATTATGCAGTCCGCATCTATGGCCAGATAATATTATATATGGCCGCCCAGACATATCGCGTGCATTTTGTAAGCGGGACATAAATTCTGGCCAAATATAGCTCTCCCCGCAATGGCGGCATGCCATTTCTGCGCGGCTAAATGACGGCCATGTGTTTCTGTCCCACTGCACACCTAATTTGTGCGGCGCATCACTTGCTCGTAATTTTGTTTCTAATGTCATTTCATAACACTAAGCCATGCTGACAAAGCGTGGATTAGTTTATGAGCGGATATGTTGGAATAGACAAAAAAATAGGCCCGCCGAAATGGCGGGCCTTTCAATACACAATCGTGTAGAGGTTTATTACTTAAACACGCTCAATTTGCCTGCTTTTTTCGCCATCACATAATAGAAGGCAACGCGGTTTTTCATGCGAGTTGATTTCATGGCTTCGCACGTATCGGCGACCAATTGAGCTTGGCCTGACTTCATGCCAAGTTTCTTAACAGCGAAACCTTTAGCTATTGTATCGCGTTCTTTTTCGTCCGTACACGCAACCAAAGATGCATCACGAGAGCGAAGAGAAATACCGCAATATTTAACAATATTATCAATGACAGACTTGCTTGCTTTTGCATCGTGTTTGAGAACCATAGCGTAGTATTTATCATTCGGGTTTGCAGGTGTTTTTTTCTTCGCGACAGTTTTCTTTGGCGCCGCTTTTTTAGCTACTGGTTTCGTAGCCGTACCTTTTGCAAGGCCTTTAGCTTGGCGAACCCATTCGTCTCGTTCAATACGACCAGGGAAAGCGTCCATTTTATCATTTACCATTTTTACATTGCCCTTGTTCCAAGCGGCAATTTGACGGAAATAAAACACACCATTTTTGTTGAGAAGTTTCTCAAGTTTTGGCCCGACACCAGAGATCAATTTAAGATCATCAGGTTTACCTTCAGAAGCCGTTTTATAAAGAATTTGAGGTTTAGAAGCAGACTTCTTTACGACTTTTTTCTTAGGTGCAGCTTTTTTGGCGACAGCTTTTTTCTTAGGCGCAGCTTTCTTCTTCTTAGGCTTAGGTGCATCCGTGATACGGCCTTCAAGATATTTAACGCGTGCAGCTAGGTAGCGGTTACGCCATACAAGTGCATATGTCTCGTCATCGTCCCCATCAGCAGAGGCAACAGGGGCCGCTGTAAGTTGGCCTTCAAGACCTGAAATCGTTGTGTCCCGACGACCCACACGGCCTTCAAGATCAGAGATGCGTGTGCGTAAGCCGTCCGCATCAGAGCGAAGTTGACCTTCGCCTTCAATGGAAAGATCGCCAGCCTGAACTTTACCCCTAAACAGGAACCAGCCCAAGAGCAATCCAAGTAACCCCATAAGTAAATGCGGTATCCAACTAAAACAAGTAATGTAAGAAATGATATTGGCCATGAGTATCCCCTTTATTTAGACCGTGTAACTTTAAATTCGATTCGGCGGTTTGCCGCCATGCCTGCCGCCGTGTCATTACTAGCAATCGGACGGCTTTCCCCGTACCCACCACCAGAAATATTGGCTTCATCAACACCGTTTTGCACAAGATAGTTCAAAACAGCCTCTGCACGTCGACGGCTCAGTTGTAGATTGTAGTCTTCCGAACCATCTGCGTCTGTATGGCCTTCAATGGTAACGTGAAAGCTTGAACACTGCATGGCAGCAGATGCCAATGAATTGAGAAGTGATGTACTTGGGCCTTGGCGAATTTCTGCGCGGTTATAGGCAAAACTGATTTTGTTATCACCTTTAAGCTTGTCAAATAGCGCTTGGCAAATATCTTCCGATTTAATTTCACCTGTATTTACGGCGGCGAGGTTTGGTACAGCAATATTCGCCGCTCCGTTATACGAACTCTCTAACCCAGCAATAGACGCATTGACACCTTCGCGAACATCCCCAGAACTAGTCATACCTGTTAGAACAGAATTCCAATCGGTCATGGTAAATTCACCGCTATCGAGCTGGGCCAAGCCTGCCATATTAGTCAGTGCTGTTGCGTTCCAACTTGCATCGGGTGCGCCTTGTGCGATTTTAATCTTATTGTCGCTAACATTGCCCGGAAACAAACGCTCCGCATCAGCAAGTATAGCCAAACGGTCAGCTTCATTACGCGCATAGCCGTTCAGTACAATGCCGCCGTTTTCAGTTCTTACACCCGTGAGAGTGTACGGTTTGGCAATGTTAACAATTTTCACAGCACTTCCGTCAACCTCGTGCCAGCGTTTGCCAGCGTCGCGGTTGGTGCACTTTTCACACTGTGCATTACGTGCAGTACTCAACACCGTTTCTTTGGCACTCGCACTGGCTACATCGCCGCTAAGTTTTGCAACATTGCCAACCATATCGGTTGCGATATTTCCAAACCCGTTGTTTTTTAAAGCAGAGGAAACAGAGTTTCCCATAGCAACGGAATTTGCTTTTGCGCCCCACGGCGTAAATTCTATGATGAGCGCGGCGAAAGCTAGTAAAATTAGCCCGATCAACCACTTACTGAAAGTCCCCATAATTTCCCCCTGTTATGGTCATGGATTATTGTTAATAAATGTTAATAGCACCAAGTCAGGATAAAACGCAACAAACAAAAGGGAGTAAATACAGCCATTTTCTATATTTTATGTGACGGTAGCTTAACGTCGAGGTAAAACATAGCCGTCCACGAAATACTACGCAGTCAAATGTGCTTTTGCCGCATTATATTCCATTTTTAACTGATCAACTATATCGGCCACGCTCGGAATGTTGTGAATACTGCCGACACCCTGCCCCGACCCCCAAATATCTTTCCAAGCTTTTGCACCGTCTGAGCCAAAGTTCATAGAGGATTTATCTGCGTTCTCTAGCGCACTAGGATCAAGGCCAGCTTCAATTATTGACGATTTTAAATAATTACCGTGTATGCCTGTAAACAACGACGAGTAGACAATGTCCGCACCTGCTGACGCGACAATCATTTGTTTATAAGCATCAGGAGCGTTGGCTTCTTTTGAAGCGATGAACCGTGTACCTAAATAGGCCAAGTCAGCTCCAATGGCCTGCGCCCCTAATATACTGCCACCTGTCGAAATAGAACCTGAACACAATAAAGGCCCGTCATGAAAGGCTCTAATTTCTGGCAAAAGTGCAAATGGTGACAATTGTCCTGCATGCCCACCTGCACCCGCACACACGGCAATAATCCCGTCTGCCCCTTCGGAGAGCGCTTTCTTGGTATGGCGAATATTGATCACATCATGCAAAACTATTCCGCCGTAAGAATGTACCGCGTCAATGACAATTTTTGGCGGGCGAAGCGAGGTGATGATAATCGGAACCTGTTGGCGCACGCATACTTCCATATCATGTTGCAAGCGGTCATTGGACACATGGCAAATTTGGTTGACGGCAAAGGGGGCCACTTTCTTATTGGGGTTTTCTTTTCGGTAGGTTTCAAGCTCAGTCTTTATCCGCACAATCCATTTTTCAAGTTCTTCAGCTGGTCTTGCATTTAAGGCTGGGAATGACCCAACGATCCCAGCTTTGCATTGGGCAATGACTAGTTCGGGGCCAGAGACGATAAACATTGGCGCCCCGATGACGGGAAGTTCCAAATTTTGTAAAATTTCAGGTAAGGACATATAAATAACTTTCAATTATTAAACAAATCGAGGGCGGCCGCACTCATAGCTTTCACACCTGTGTCAATCGTAGGCTTGGCATCGGGTGCAAAAAACGGCGAATGCAAAGACGGCAGAGTTTCACCATTCTTTTTTGCTTTCGCGATCACTTTGGAATTAACCGCCCCTAACCAAAAAATCAGGCTTGGTATTTTTGGTTCAACTCTACCCAAAGCCCCGAAATCTTCTCCGCCCATTACGGGGCTCATTTCGGATAAATTTTTGATCCCGATTGCGCCGCCGATAACGGTTTGCATACGCGCCGCTAATTCTGGGTTATTATAGGTCGCGGGCGTAAATTCTTTTTCTCGAACTATGACAGTGGGGAGTTTATCTTCTGGTAATCCCGCAGCGCGTCCAAGACCGTCCGCAATTCTCTTGATTGAGTTTATCGTATTCATACGGACTTTATCTTTATAAGACCGAAGGGTAAGCTGTAATTTCACTTCATCAGATATAATATTGTGCTTATAGCCACCGTGAATGGAACCAACTGTGAGTACGGCTGAATCAAGCGGGGATGTTTCCCGAGAAACAATGGTCTGGAACGCAACAACCGTTTGCGCGGCCAGCACAATCGGGTCTTTTGTTGTATGAGGATATGCTCCGTGCCCACCTATACCGTGAATAGTAATGTCTACAGAATCAACATTTGCCAGCGCGAACCCTGGAACAATTCCGATTTTTCCAGAAGCCAATGATGAATTATCATGTAAAGCAAGGTTGTAATCGGGGCGCGGAAAGCGTGTAAACAGCCCGTCTTCTAACATCATATTGGCACCAAGCCCTAATTCTTCGGCAGGTTGCAACATAAGGACGAGTGTCCCTGACCAAGATGTCTTCTGCGCCACAAGTTTTTCCGCTGTCCCGATTAAAACAGTCATATGGATATCGTGTCCACAAGCATGCATGGCAGGCTTTTCGATCCCTTCGCGGTTTTTCGTTATGACCTGACTAGCATAGGATAGCCCTGTTTGTTCTTTCACAGGTAACCCGTCCATATCAGCACGGATCAATACTGTCGGCCCCGCTCCATTTTTCAGAACGGCAACAACGCCAGTCCCGCCAACATTTTCAGTAACGTCAAACCCAAGCTTATCCAGTTTGCCCGCGAGTAATTTTGCGGTATTCACTTCCATCAAAGAGAGTTCAGGATTTTCATGTAAGTATTTGTATAGTTTCAGTAAATTTTCAGCCTTAGCTATGTTTGAAGTCAGAAAACACGTCAGCAGAACACCTATAATGAAAAGAATTTTTTTCATGTTATTTATCCTTAAATTTAGAACTTGATTCAGAAGCAAGCCATATCAAACTTGCATATGCGGCAACATTTTGTGCCATGTCATCAGGATCAATTTTATCAAATGTGTCGTCGGGCGTGTGGTGTAAATCGAAATAGTCTATTCCGTCTTGATTAAGCCTTATCGTTGGAACCCCTTCAGCGTCAAGAGGTATAATATCTGGCCCGCCAGTACTTTCGCCTTCAATTAAATCTATGCCCAGAAACTTAAATTCAGAAGCAAAAGCACGAATAGCGGCTTGATTAACCTCGCCCTTACCTGTTTGCAGTCCGTAAATTTTACCTGCGCCAAAATCTGATTCTGTTGCCAGTACATGTCGATCTAAATCGGTAAATTTATGTGCTTTTGCATAGGCAAATCCGCCTTTTAAGCCAATTTCTTCTGAGCCGAACAAGACGACGCGGATAGTACGTTTAGGCTTTAACCCTGATTGCATCAAAACTTGGGCCGCTCCCATGACAATGCCAACTCCTGCCCCGTCATCTATGGCACCTGTGCCCAAATCCCACGAGTCTAAATGAGCCCCAATGAGGATGATATCTTCGGGATGGTCAGTGCCGACAATCTCGCCCATAACATTTCCAGATATTTTATCGCCGGTAGAATGGGCTCCTAATTCTAGTTTGATCACAACGTCTTTACCTGACGTAAAAATTCTATCGAGCTGGTCTGCATCTGGTGCAGAGATCGCGCCAATGGGAATTTTTTTAAGATCAGGCGCATACCGCATTTGCCCCGTATGAGGAAATCTATGGGAATCCGTACCCACAGAGCGAATGAGCACAGCGAGTGCACCTCGCTTGGACGCTTCGGACGCGCCATTACGCCGCTTCATATTTGCAATGCCGTAACCTGCCCCGTCTCGCGCCCGCTTCATTTTCCCAGAAATATAGACTATTTTACCGTCGAGGCCACCTTCAGGCGCTGTTTTTAAGCTCTCAAAGTCTTTAAAGTACACAACAGGAGCTTGAATGCCTCCTTTTGGTGTTGCAACAGAGCCTCCGAGAGCCGTTACAAACAAATTCTGTGTCGAGGGTGATATAATCTGCGCGCTTTCAAGGCCGCGTTCCCATCCTTCAACAGTAAATATTTCTGTCTTTATGTTTTTAAACCCAAGTTCAGAAAATTTGGCTTCGGCCCATTTTCGCGCTTTTGCTTCATTAGCTGAACCCGCAGGACGCGCTCCAATTTCTGTAGTCAAGGAACGGGTGATATTATAGCCGTGATGTCCAGACAGCGCGATGTCCGTTAATGTTTTTATTTCAGGGTTTTGTGTGGTGACGTTTTCAATTGCAACCTGAGTTGAGTTTTGAGTTTCTTTCGTAGCCTGTCCGCAACTTGCAAGCAAAAGGGCTAAAACTGCAATACTGGAATATTTAAAAACAATCATTACAATCCATCTCTATTTTTGAATTCCCCTTAACATAAGCACCCAAGAAATCACCGCAAGGTAATTTTTTGATAATGCAAAATTAAGTGAAAAAGAACGTGGCCCTAAATTTAAGAATATCAACTTGCAAAACTAAGTGTTTTGGCGCAACTTATTTGGCAATAGAAACACAAAGATAAAAATCTTAGGGGATAAAAATGTCATTTTCGAACCGCCTGTTCAGTATTTTTTTAGGCACACTTTTAGGAGTAACCCTTACAGCTTGCGCGCCTGAAAGTTCCAATCCTCAAAATACGACAACTGTCAAATTATCTGCAGCAGATATTGGGCGAAGAATTGAACAACTCGCATCTGATAAATTCGAAGGCCGTGAACCGGGTACAATTGGCGGTCAAATGGCCAGCCAATATGTTGCCGACGAAATGAAAGCTGCGGGACTAGCGCCGATGGGTAAAGACGGCAGTTATTTCCAACCCATAACACTCACCCGCACAACCGTCATTGACGGTTCCTTCGCAGAGATCAGTAAGAATGGCCAAGACGGTCATCGCTACGAATTTCAAAAAGATATTGTGTATTGGACAAAACGCTATGTTAAATCGGTTAGTGTCAAAGATTCAGACCTTGTCTTTGTGGGTTACGGCATTATTGCCCCTGAATATGAATGGGACGATTATGCAGGTATAGATGTAAAGGGAAAAACGGTTGTCATGCTTGTCAATGACCCAGGGTTTGCCACCAAAGACGAGACTCTATTTAATGGTAATTCCATGACTTATTATGGTCGGTGGACATATAAATACGAGGAAGCTGCGCGCCAAGGTGCAGCCGCCAAACCCGTTGTTCGGTAGGTTTTGGAAGCCACTAAAGGAGTACCTTGCCAC
>JAESQI010000352.1 GCA_016765255.1 Robiginitomaculum sp.
GGACTGCTTACCCGGATTGTTCAGCTTTTCATACAATTGTTTCGCTTCGAACAAATGATAGATTTTGTCATTGCCCTCATTGTCCACATCAGCCAGTAATGCCGCTGCTAATACAGCATGGTCTCCGGAAATGCGGGCCTTTCCAATGGCTATTTGCGCGGCTTCTGACCCCTTGGCATAATCGCCTTTCTGGTGCCAGTAATCGACTTCGACCAAATCTATACGAGGATCATTCCGTAAAATTTTTGGCAAATTTCTCATGTCTTTGATGTTTTGTAAAACTCCGCTCATATCGCTGGCTTTTAGCTGCACATCGGCAAGGGCTAAGCGGTAGGATATATCCCCCGGATGAAATTCTTTCAGGGCCTGATAAACTTCGATTGCCCGTGGCCATTCATCCGTAGCGATGCGGAAAGCCCCCTCGACCTCCAACTGTTTTTGCCGCGATAATTGACTGCGGCTATCATAGGCTTTTTGCGTAGACTTCTGTGCCCGCTCCCGGTACCCCAATTGGCTCCAGGCCCGGCCAAGCCCAGCATAGACCAAGGGGTGATCGCCGTCGCGCAGTGCAACCTCGAATTTTGGTACGGCACTGGCAGCATCAAACCGGGCAAGTGCCGTTAAACCTTCCGCGTAAGCCTTGCGTGCATCTTCCGTACGGGGAAGCTCTGCCTGTGCAGAGGCAAGTTGATCGGCAGACAGGGCGGGACGTTCAAGCCATGTGTAAATTTGACTGGAAGAACGGACTGCCAAATCATTGAGCCCAGTTTTAACGCCTGTTAATTGGGTAGAAAACACTTGCCCGCCCGGCTTGGTTGACTTGAGTTGGAGTACAAGATTAAATGTCTCTGACCCAGCCGAGATAGTGCTGACTATTCCTGACAATGCCCAAGCAGCACCATTCGTACTATTAGTTTCCTGCGCAGCATTATCACGACCAATGACATGCACCTGATCTCCAACATCAAGATAGGCAAGGATTGTCTGTTCAGTCGCTTGTACGATCCATAATTGATCTTCGTGCCCGTTTGGCATGTGCATGCCTGCATTATAAACCAAAATGGAATTTGTGGTCTTGTCCGGCTTTAAAAACCAGAATCCGGCGGCGGCAATAAACAACAGAATAATTACAAATGACAAGATTTGCGCCCCAAAGCCGGTGCCATTTTCCCCGCCAATATTATCGCGCAGGGCCTGAATGTCTTTAGCTGCAGTTTTAGCGCGATGGTTACGTCTTTGTTTATCTGCCATATCCAGCCCCGATCTTACTCAAATGTCCTATAACATATAAATCATAAAATTTCATCAGAAAGTGCCGTGAGCAATACGGACCGTAATTGGGCAGGCTTAACCGGCTTAAACAATACTGATAATTGCGCTGCTTTTGCTTGTTGTATGAGTGCCTTAGTATTATTGCCTGTAATCAGAACTGCTGGAATATCTGCGCAATATGTTTCCCGGATGGCAGCTATAACTTCAATTCCGTTTAAGGATTGCATCAGCTCATAATCACATAAAATGATATCGGGCTTACGTAATGTGTCCGCGTCATAACCCGTATAACTATCAACTTGAAACCCCCATTTGGTGACAAGGTTTTCTGTTGCTTTTAAAATTTCTGTGTCATCATCAAATATGGCGATGCGTGCGGAGATGCTCGCGTGTTTGTTTGTTGTCATAGATATATTGGGGGCAATAGGGTCTATCTCCTTCACCCGGGGTAAGTTCTCTACGCGAAAGACACTTCCCACACCAAGTTCGGAATTAAGCGAGATTTTGGCATCGATAATTGTTGTCAATCTTTGCACAATGGCGAGGCCAAGGCCAAGGCCCGGAAGGGCGTTTTTGGGTTTGTGCGTGGCGACTTTAGTAAATTCATCAAAGATACGGTTTTGGTCCTTGAGGGCAATTCCCGTGCCCGTATCATGAACTTCGAGGCAAATTGTATCGCCGCGTCTGCGCGCTCCAATGACAACGCGGCAATTATGGCTGTGGGCAATCGCATTTGACACCAAGTTTTGCACTATACGCCGTACAATCACAGGATCAGAGCGTACAAATAAAGATGAATGAACTGCGGAGAGTTGAACACGGTTTTGCTTGGCACTGCTGGCAAAATCCTGAACAATTTGTTCCAATATATCGCCCACAGAAAAAACCGATATATTGACATCAACCTGACCCGTATCCAGAAGTGCCACGTCCAGAAGCGAGTCAAATAAATCTGACAACACATCAAGGGATTGTTTGACCCGCCCCAAAATGTGGGCGGTCTGTTTGTTTTGACCCTTGCCCGGAATTGTTGCCAGTAACAGACCAATCGCATGAAGCGGTTGGCGCAAATCATGACTGGCATGGGCGAGAAACCGTGATTTCGCCGCATTGGCATCTTCGGCTATTTGTCGCGATATTTTTTCCATTTTTCTTAGGGCTTCGAGTTCTTCGACATGGCTTTCAACGCGCTGAAGCAAAGCGGTTTTTTCAAATTGTAAGTCTATGCGGCTTAGAAAGGCTTTGTGTAAATGCCAGGCAAGTCCGAGCGCACTTATCCAGCCCGCAACAATGATAAGCGCTAGAAATATTTGCCTGTCGCTCCCTGCACGAACAAACAAAAGAGCTGTGAGTGGCATGGCAAACCCGATGACGCCAAGGGCTGCAGGCAAAACCCGGTGCCCAAATAGGGCCGAAGATAAACCTGCGCCCATAATAACCAAGGCAAAAAATATTTGCAGCCCTTGTGGGGACGCCGGAAAACAAATGAGGACAACAACGACCCATAACAATCCCACCAATATATCCATAAAAGTGACACGTTTTAACGCTTGCTGGTGTGTCATGGCCCATCTGGTGATGACAAGGGCAAAGAGAAACGCAAACCAGATCAGGATATTGATGTCATGCCGTGAATGCCAATGAATAATACATAACACGGCCCCCATAAAGAGCGTGGCAAGCGCCGACAAAGCTGCCCCGCCCCGTGTTAAACTTTGTTTGTCAATATAGGCCTGATGCACTGTTTTTTGGAACATTTACCCGAGCCCCCGCGCGGCGGCAAAGGCAGCAGCGGCAGAGCGGGAACTCACACCGAGTGATTTAAGCAGAGCGGATACATGGATGCGTACCGTATTAGGCGAAATATCCAGTTCGCGGGCAATTTCCTTGTTTGACTGGCCCTGAGCAATGGCTTTAAGAACCTGCAGTTGACGCGGCGATAATTTTTCCAAACGCCGAACCGAATTATCAAATGCGCCTGCCATAGTATTTGTCGCTAGGCGGACAACTCTTTCGCCTTGCATAATGTCCAAAATGGCCTGCTTCAAAACATCCGGCTTCACAGATTTTGACACAAACCCGTTCGCACCAAGATCAAGAATGGCATTTATATCGTCCATATGACTGGTCATGGACACGACCAAGATAGGTGTCATAGCGAGTGTATGCCGCAGGGCCTTAAAATCCCGCCTTAACTCAAACCCCGGAAAGAAAATATCAAGAATGACTAAATCCAAGCTTGGTTCCTCACCTAATATGGTTTGTACACCCGCCATATCTCCCGCTTCATAAATTGCGTCGACCTTAAATTGTCCTCTAACCATATGGCGCAAACCTTCCCTGAAAATCGGATGGTCATCAACGATCAAAACACGCATAAAACTCACACTCAGAAAAAAATATGTTCAGTATATTTTCTAGGTTAATCAAACCACTGAGCAAAAGCAATTAGTGCATTTGTGTTATGTAATCATCTTTTAACAACCAAATATAAATTTACGGATATCATCATAATAATATCTAGAATATCGAACCCAAAACTGTCTAAACAAGATTTGCAAAGGCGTGGATAGAACAGGCAACGGTATTCAGTCTCTACCCTGATATATAAAAATATGATAAACTGGTGCGGCCGAGAAGATTCTAAATTGACCAAATTATCGTTTAATTTCAATAGGTTAGATGTTTGATGGGCGAAACTTGATACACCAAATGATACA
>JAESQI010000353.1 GCA_016765255.1 Robiginitomaculum sp.
GGCTAGGTGGGCAAGTCAGTCTCGGGTTTCGCGTAACAGAATATACGACACTACAAGCCCGATATGCACTGCGCCGCGAAACTGTTGATTGTACGCGGGCATTGGTCATATCTAACCCGCAATTGTGCCTTAATGACAATAACCGTATTTCATCGGTTCTTGGTTTTACGTTTGGTTGGGACCGTAGAAATGACCCGATATCACCGACGCGTGGGTTTGACATGTTCCTCACGCAAGATTTTGCAGGTGTTGGCGGTGATGTAAAATATTTACGTACAGAAGTACGTGCAAATACATATTACGGAATCTTCAAAGACGTGGTTGCAACTGGCAAGCTTTCTGGCGGCTATATTACAGGTTGGGGCGGTGAAGGCGTTCAAATAAATGACAGATTTTTCAAAGGCTCGACCACATTTAGGGGCTTTGATAATGCGGGTATTGGCCCTCGGGTTGTGCAAATTGCTGCAGATGGTTCAATTATTCGCGGCAATGCTCTGGGCGGCAACGCGTTCGGACTTGCAACAGCCGAGGTGAGTTTTCCGCTTGGCATTCCATCACTTCTTGGTAGTTTGTTTATCGAGGCAGGTACTGTTGGTTTGCTAGATGATGAGTTTAAGCAAAGTGTAGATCCAAGTTTGATTGTCCGAGACGAATTGGCATTGCGAGCAATAATGGGTGTCAGTATCTTTTGGGATTCTCCTTTTGGCCCCATTCGTTTTGACTTTACCAAACCCATTGTCAGACAAGATTTTGATAGACGTAAGTCGTTCCAATTTAATACTAGTACAAGGTTCTAACATGAAATTTTTTAAATCTCTCAGCGCGTTAACAGCGCTTATTCTCACGAGCATTGTTTTTTCCAGCACTGCACTGGCACAATCAACAGTTTTGGTTGTTGATCAAGCCCGAGTTATTCGGGAATCAGATGTTGGCAAGCATATTAAACGTCAACTTCAATCTATTGGCAAACAAATGGGTGTTGAGATGAAATCTGATTACTCGCCCCTAACCAGCGAAAGAGACAGACTGGTTAAAGAATTAAAAGGCATGGATATGGCGGCCTTGAAATCTCGCCCAGACTTACAAAAACGCGCCGCAACATTGAAACAAAAAGTCGAGAAATCTCAACTTGAAGAAGCGTATAAACAAAAAGAATTGCAGTTTACTGAGCAAAAAGCACTCCAAAAAGTTAATGCAAAACTCACCACAATTTTAGAAGCGCTGGTAAAAGAACGTAATGCTGATGTTTTGTTGGACAGATCATTGGTAATATATTCGGGTAAATCCGTTGATGTTACAAGTACGGTTATTAGTCGTTTAAACAGTCAAATGCGAACGGTTAGCGTCATACGTGAACGTTTGCCAAGAAAGCCATTTCCAGGCGGTCAAAAATAAAGCGGGAACCAAAATAATAATGAAGGCATGGGGCGTACATATTACAAGGTATTTTGACCATGGTTGATACTCGGTTTTATAAACGTCTTGGCCCCATTCTTCTTATTGACTTGATCTCCACACTAGATGTCGAAATTTTCTCAGGTAAAGTCTCCGAGTTATTGATAACCAATGCTGCCCCCGCTCATCTCTCAAAGGTTGGGGAGATTAGTTATTACGAAAAATCGCGATACCGGTCAAACTTAAGCACTTGCCAAGCATCTGCATGTTTTGTCAAAGCCGAACAGGCCGTAGCAATTGAAAAACTTGGCTCAATTCCGATTATATCAAAGTTTCCCCGTGCGGATTTTTCACGCGCAGCCACTCGCCTATATCAATCAATACCGTATGGAGATCGCGATGATCATGAAATTGAAGGTGTCGATATTGGGCAAAACTCTGTCATTGGTCAGGGGGCAATAATTGGAAAAGGGACTATAATTGGTGCAAATTCCGTTATTGGTCCGGGCGTAGTCTTGGGGGAAAATTGTGTAATTGGGGCTAATGTCGTCATAGAATATGCCATCCTTGGTGATCATTGTAAAATTCACCACGGCGCCGTTATTGGATGCACTGGGTTTGGTGTTGCGGTGAGTGCGGACGGCGGCGTAGATATTCCTCATTATGGCCGTGTTGTGATTGGTGATCATGTTAGCGTCGGCAGTCAGACTACGATTGACCGTGCCATGTTTGGCGAAACCAAAATCGGTGATGGGTGTAAATTTGATAATCAAGTTCAAATCGGGCACAATAATACGATTGGGCCGAATTGTATGTTTGCGGCACATGTGGGTATTTCAGGTAGTTGTGTCATTGGGGCCAGAGTGATTATGGGGGGAAAAGCTGGCGTAGCTGATCACATAAATATTGGTGATGGAGCCAGTTTGGCAGCAAGTGCTGGCACAATGCACGATATCCCTGCAGGGGAAATGTGGAGTGGTTCTCCCGCCTTGCCTATTCGCCAACATATGCGGCAGGTTTCCGCAATACGTAAATTGGTTCGCCAGAAGAAACCTCCGATTAAGCGTGATGATAATGGATAAAACGACGCCATCATTATTAAAACAAGTCAATATGTCCATAGAAGACATAATGGAATATTTGCCGCACCGCCCGCCCATGTTAATGCTTGATAAGGTTACGGCATATAATGAGTTGGAAATTAAGGCGGAAAAATATTTGTCAGAAAATGCTTTTTATTTTCAGGGGCATTTCCCTTCAAAGCCGATTCTGCCAGGCGTCATGATTGTTGAAGCGGTCGCACAAGCGGGGGCATTGATTGCGGCTCTTAATAGGGAATTTGATTCAAAAACCAGTCTCTTGGCCTTTGCGGGAATAGACAAGGCTAAATTTAAAAACTTTGTGTATCCTACAGAAACATTATGTGTTTATGCAAAAATTTCAAAACAGCGTAATATTTTGTATAAGTTTGAAGGTCGTGCTATGGTTCGGGGTGATATTGTTGCCACAGTTAATTTTAGTGCAACAAAAATTCCCAGATAGCTCAACTAAAATAAAATCACCATACGAATAGAAAGTAAAATATGAGCGTAAATATTCATCCATCCGCTCATGTTGACAGCAAAGCCCAACTGGGGGACGGTGTGGAAATCGGCCCATTATGCGTTGTCGGCCCTCAGGTCAAACTTGGTGATAATGTTAAGCTCATTAGCCAAGTTAATATTGCGGGGGATACGGAAATTGGCCCTGATTGTAAGTTGTACCCATTTGTCGCTCTCGGTCATCCGCCCCAAGATTTTAAACATCAAGACGGCCCAGTAAGCCTTAAAATAGGTGCCAGAACAATTTTGCGAGAGCTTGTCAACATTCACCCTGGTTCAGACAATGGTCGCCTACAAACGACCGTTGGTGATGATTGTTATTTCATGGTTGGTTCTCACTTAGCGCATGAAGGGCGGTGCGGAAATAATGTTGTCATCTCTAATGGCGTTCAAATTGGGGGATGTGTCACCATTGGGGATCATGTGGTTCTTGGGGGCTTAAGTGCCGTGCACCAATTTACGCGCATCGGTGCTCATGCTTTTGTTGGGGGCATGGCAACGGTGACAACTGATGTTATTCCTTACGGTTTGGTCGTTGGTAATACGGCTTATTTGACGGGACTTAATGTGATTGGACTTAAACGGCGAGGGTTTGATCGCCGTGTCATACGAGATTTGCGCTCCGCCTATAGGCTATTATTTGCCCAAGAAGGTACATTTAAAGAACGACTTGAAGATACAGCGCGTTTATATGCGGACAATGAATTGGTCATGGATGTTGTTGGTTTTATCAAAACACAAGACAAACGGTCAATTTGCATGCCGAAATTTGGATAATATGGTCGGGGATAATAAAAAAATTGGCTTGATCGCAGGTGCGGGTGACTTGCCCCATACTGTGTTGGTCGGTGCAAAACAGCAAGGCTATGATGTCTTCATTGCGGCTTTGAAGGGGTTTGCAAAGCCAAGAGATAAAAATATAGCCATTCAAGAATTTGGCCTCGGCGAAATAGGCGGGCTGATAAAAGCATTTAAAACTCATGCCTGTACACATATTGTTATGGCGGGTCATATTGGGCGGCCAGATTTCAAAACCTTAAAACCAGATTTAGGCGGTCTTGCACTCCTGCCAAAGGCAATCTTGGCCGCGTCAAAAGGAGATGATTCCCTGCTTCGGTTTATAACGGACGTATTGGAAAAAGAAGGGTTCGTTGTTCTTGCCCCACAGGACTTTTGCGCTTCGTCTCTCATGCCAGCAGGTGTTTTAGGTCGTGTAAAGCCCAAACCATCGGACACCAGTGATATTGAAAAAGCGTGGGATATAGCTGCGTTTATCGGGAAGCGCGATATTGGGCAGGGGGCAATTGTCTGTAATGGTTTGGTGCTGGCTGTGGAAGCCCAAGAAGGTACAGATGAAATGTTAAACCGCGTTGCTTCATTACCCGAAAATATACGGGGCACACGCAAGGATAAATCAGGCGTGTTGGCTAAACGTTTAAAGTCTGGCCAGGAACAACGTATTGACCTGCCGACGATTGGCGTTGTAACAGTTAAAAGAGTAGCCAAGGCAGGTCTCGCGGGCATTATCTTAGAATCTGGCAAGGCATTCGTTTTGGATATGGAAAGCGTCACCAAAGTTGCTGACAGCTTAGGGGTTTTTGTTCTTGGGATTGAAAACTCTACATGAACCAGCCTCACATATATATTGTTGCCGCTGAAAAATCAGGTGATGAATTGGGTGCAAAACTTGTTTCTGCTATACGAAAACTAGAAAACGGGGATGTAAAAATTTCGGGGATTGGTGGCTCTGCCATGCACCGAATTGGTATAATCAGTCCAATAGATATAAGCCCGCTTTCCATATTAGGGTTTTTGGAAGGCCTAAAATCTTACCCACTCATACTGCAATTGGTCAATGAAGCGGCGGATGCAATTATCAGTTCAAAAGCAGATGCATGTGTGCTGATAGATTCGTGGGGATTTACCATGCGAGTCGCAAAACGCCTAAAAAAGATCGGCTATAAAGGAAAAATCATAAAATACGTCGCCCCGCAAGTTTGGGCAATGCGGGAGGGACGCTCGAAAATATTAGCAGAAGGGGTTGATCATTTGCTGACAATCCACGCTTTTGACGCCCCATATTTTACGCGACATGGTTTGCCTGTGACCTATGTGGGCAACCCTGTGTTTGATCAAGAATATGACACTGGTGACGGGCAAGGGCTTAGAGATAGCTATTGCATTCCTCCAAATGCCCCCGTTTTAGCAATGTTATTTGGCAGTCGCTTATCCGAAATTCAAACCCTAGCTCAACCTTTTGCAGATGCCGTTAGGCGGCTCAAAATAGCTATGCCAGAACTTGTCATTATTGCCCCTGTTTCAGATAACATTTCGACAGATGTCATGGCGGCGGTTGCGCAACACGATGCTTTACAAGATGTAATATTATTGAACGAAGATAAAAAATTGGACTGTTTTGATCTGGCGGTCGCGAGTATTTCTTGCTCGGGTACAGTCACGACACAACTTGCGTGTGCTGGTGTGCCGACGATTGTTGCGTACCGCTTAAATTGGCTGACCTACCAAATTGCTAAACGTCTGTATAAGCCTGACTATATCTCCATTGTAAATATAGCAGCAGGGGACGAACTTATGCCTGAATGCATACAAAATTTATGCACGGGGGAAAACCTAGCACGACGAGCGCTTGCGTATTTACAAAATGAGCAAACAAGGCAAATTGCCAGTAAAAATTTATTAAGCGCGGTTAAAGTAATGCGCGAAGGCAGTGGGGCCATAACGGCAGGCCACACATGTGACCGTGCAGCTATAGCTATCCACAAAATACTACACTAACGCTTATTGATTGAAATGTAATTACGCTCAGTTGCGCCCGTATAAAGCTGTCTTGGGCGACCAATTCTTTGGGTGTTATCCTCTAGCATTTCATTCCATTGTGATACCCAACCGACCGTGCGAGCAAGGGCGAATAAAACGGTGAACATTGAGGTTGGAAAGCCAAGTGCAGACAAGACTATGCCAGAATAGAAATCAACATTTGGATAGAGCTTCCTTTCAACAAAATAAGGATCATTGAGAGCAATTTTTTCAAGCTCCATAGCGATATCTAAAACAGGGCTATCCTTAATTCCCAATTCTTTGAGAACTGCATGGGTGGTTTTTTGCATGACTTTGGCGCGAGGGTCATAATTTTTATAGACGCGGTGACCAAAACCCATAAGGCGGAACGGATCATTGCTGTCTTTGGCTCTGGCAACAAATTCAGGGATGCGGTCGACCGTGCCAATTTCTTTGAGCATATTTAGACAGGCTTCATTTGCGCCGCCGTGGGATGGGCCCCATAGACAGGCAACACCTGCGGCGATACAGGCAAATGGATTTGCACCTGATGAACCAGCTAATCGCACCGTCGATGTCGAAGCATTTTGTTCGTGATCCGCATGTAGGATAAATATTTTATCCATCGCATCGGCAATAATCGGATTGACGACATAGTCCTCAGCTGGGACAGCAAAACACATCTTTAGGAAGTTTTCTGAATAACTGAGTGAATTATCGGGGTAGATTGTCGGTTGTCCAATAGAGTATTTATAGGCCCGCGCAGCAATCGTCGGCATTTTTGCAATAAGGCGGTGCATAGATATATCACGTTGCGCATTATCTTCTATGTCGAGATTATCATGATAAAATGCGGAGAGGGCACCAATGGTTCCACACACCATGGCCATAGGATGTGCGTCTCGTCTAAATCCATTAAAAAACGTCTCAATTTGCTCATGGAGCATAGTGTGATTGGTGATGGTTTTGGTGAATTTTTCAGATTGAGCTTTGGTCGGTAACTCTCCATGAATAAGCAAATATGACGTTTCCAAAAACGTGGAATGCTCGGCGAGTTGCTCGATAGGATAGCCACGGTAGAGGAGCTGACCTTTATCGCCATCAATAAAAGTAATTTGTGATTCCGTACTGCACGTTGATGTATAGCCAATATCAAAAGTGAAATGTCCAGTGTGTTTATGCAGCGCTCTTACATCTATGGCGCTTGGCCCTATTGAACCTGAATAAATTGGCAATTCATACGTTTTTCCGTCAATAATGAGTTGGGCTGTATTCGTTTGTTTAATCTTGTTTTCCATAGCAATTTATTCCTCATTATTCTTATAAAAAATATCCAGACAATCCTGAATACGGGCCAGCGTTTCGGGCTTGCCAAGTAAGTCTAAAACCAATGCCAAATCCGGTGAAGGTGCGCCTCCAGTAAGGCAGGCCCTTAAAGGTGGCCCAATTTTTCCAAACCCAATACCCTCATCTTCTATATAAGACGTAAGGAGCTCTTGGATGATTTTATGGTTCCATTGTTCCTCTAATACCCCAGATAGTAAAATAAGTAAATCGTCAAGGCGGGGTTTAGCGTCTGGTTTCAAAGTTTTTTTTGCTTTTCCAGTCAGAGGAATAGGGCGTGAACGCGTTACGAAATAGGCTTGGTCGGCAAGGTCAATGAGCGTTTTGGCCCTGCCAACTATATAGGGCAATGCAGTTTGCAAACGTGAATGTTGTTCTTTGCTCAATGGCCCTTGGTTTTTTGCCTCGAAAAATGTTTGCCCATATTTCCAAATTGCGTATATGGGGGTGTTTGCAAGATGTTGCCCATTCACATAAGCCATTTTGTCAAAATCCAGTCTTGCGGGTGCTTTGTTAATGCCAGACAGGGAAAAAACATCTATTGCCTGTTGGTCTGTAAAAATTTCCATATCCCCATGGGCCCACCCCAATCTTGTCAGGTAGTTTCGTAGTCCAGATGGTAAATATCCCATGTCCGCATAGGCATCGACACCAAGGGCGCCGTGCCGTTTGGAGAGTTTTTTTCCGTCTGGCCCAAAGATAAGAGGAATGTGAGCGAAATCTGGTACGTCCCAACCTAAGGCTTCGTAAATTAATTTTTGGCGTCCGCCATTGACCAAATGATCGTCACCGCGAATGATATGAGTCACACCCATATCATGATCATCTACAACAACGGCAAGCATATATACGGGCGTACCGTCAGCCCTTAAAAGAACCAAATCATCAAAATCTTTGTTATTCCATTTTACCAATCCTTGAACTTGATCTTCTAGGGTCGTTTCCCCGTCGGGCACGCGAAAACGGATGACGAATGGGCATTCATCTGGTGGTGATTTCCCGTCTCGGTAGGGGGAGCGAAATGCCCGACCTGCATCTCGGGAACTTTGCCGCTCAACGGCTTGTTGTTCGGGGGTGAGGTAACACGGGTAGGCATGTCCCGCTTTAATAAGATCAAGCACAATTTTTTTATGCCGCGCTTCATTTTGGCTTTGATAAACAATATCACCGTCATGATGAAGTCCAAGCCAATCCATCCCGTCGAGTATCGCTTGCGTAGCAGCCTCAGTGGAGCGCTTTTTGTCGGTATCTTCGACACGCAGGCGAAAATCTCCATCGTGATGTTTGGCAAAGTAATAACTAAACAAAGCGGTGCGCGCTCCACCAATATGGAGAAATCCTGTTGGGGAGGGCGCAAAACGTGTTACAACTTTGGCGTGGAGCATGGCAAACCTTAAAATTGGTGAATGTGCCCATAAAGGACGTTCTTACCATAACATAAGGACGATAGATGACGCAAAGGCTAACGCGCATAAATGCTGGAGGTGTGCACATTTTTTTTCGCCGTGTAGATAACCCTGATCGTGATCATTCTGGTGTCTCTCAGAGTGGTGACGAAAATGGCTTGCTTGACCGCAATAAACCTTTGTTAGGGTTTATGAAGTTTGAGTGGTGTTTGCTGGCTTTTTCAATTGGTATTTGCATTTATTTTGCTTGGCCGAGTGAAGTTATTTGGTGGTCAGGCATGCTCATGCTTGCGGGGGTTTCCTTTACGTATTTTTTCGCGCCAACAGATACGCATTTGCGGGATTATCTTTTGCTTGCATTATGTCTTGTTGCTGGGTTTAGCCGTAGTGTTTTGCA
>JAESQI010000354.1 GCA_016765255.1 Robiginitomaculum sp.
AGCTCCTGATTGTGTGATTCCAGCCTGCTCCATCCGCCCTGCCACACCTTTTAAATGGGACAGCGCCGAAAGAGCTATTTTGGTAGACACACCTGTTTTAACCGCAAGTCCCAAAGCAGAAACAGCGTTTAATACTTGGAATTCTCCAATCAGTGGCAAGTCAACACTATGCCGTTTTCCGTCCCAAACCAATTGCACGGTTTGACTGGTACTTCGCGGCGTGATTTCGGCAATGCGAATATCTTGTCCTGCCCACCCAATGGTCATGACATCCAGACCTGCCTTGCGAGCCAAATCCGCCATACGCTGACCATATTCCCCGTCTACATTGATGATGGCTGGGCAATTTTTAGACGCAAGTTCGGTAAACAGTCTTGCTTTGGCCGCAAAATAATCTTCCATATCGGTGTGATAATCAAAATGGTCTTGGGTCAGATTTGAAAAACCAACTGCCCCAAGTCTCACACCGTCCAACCTAGATTGCACCAACCCATGGGACGATGCCTCCATGCCAGCGTGGGTTATACTGCCTTTAGCAAGTCCAGCTAATGTCTGGTGTAATGCCACTGCGTCGGGCGTCGTGTGGGTTAAGGGCGTCACACCTCTGTCAGTGGTCACGCCAAGCGTCCCAAAACAGGCGGATTTTTTGCCTGAAAAACTCCAAATCTGACGTAAAAATTCTATCGTTGAGCTTTTCCCATTCGTCCCCGTCATAGCGACGATACAACCGGGTTGACCAGCGTAAAGCCGAGCCGCCATATGGGCCAAGTCTTGTCTTGGGTTTTCACTGGCAATATAAGGAACTGGCATAGGGACCAACCCTGGCAGGGACAGAATAGCACTGGCACCGTTTTCGAGCGCGCTTTCAATGTAATCACGCCCATCCATATGTTCGCCAGGAAGGGCCGCGAATAGACACCCACCTCGAACTTTACGGCTATCCGCACTCAACGCCGTAATATCAACATCCTCACCATTTGACAGGGTGCGCGGAGTTATCAATTTCGATAACCTCATTGCCCGCCCCCGTCTTCGTTGGTGAAGTAAAGTGCACGGCTCGCCAGTTTTTGAGCGCTAGGTGTTGCCGTTCTCTTGACACCTAATACAGGCGCAATTCGTTCCACCACCGCACCTGCCGTACGCGCTGCATTCCAACCAGCACTTGCCCGTCCATATGTATCGTCTGCAGCATTGGGTTCGTCATATACAATGAGCACCAGATATGTTGGGTCATGATAGGGAAATGCGGCGACAAATGAAGTGACAAGACGGGTCTTGTCATATTGTCCATCGACAAGCTTTTCTGCCGTGCCCGTTTTCCCCATGACTTCATATCCGGATACTCGCGCATTCTTTCCTGTTCCGTTGGTCACAACATAGCGCATCATATCCACCAAAAATTCCGATGTTTGTTTTGAGACTGCACGGCGGCCAATTGCGCCGGTGCCCGCGTCTCGCTTTAACACTGTGGGCGGTACATATATTCCTCCATTCAGCAAAGCACCAATTGCAGTTGCCAATGCCAGCGGCGTCACAGAAATTCCGTGACCATAAGACACAGTTGCCGTCGTGATGTCTTGCCACTCTCGCGGCAAGAGCGGAGCTGCACTTTCTTTTAACTCAATAGGTACACGGGCAAATAGGCCGAGCCTACGCAGGAGATCTTGTTGCTTATCCCCTCCCGCCCGTAACGCCAATATAGCAGAACCACGGTTTGAAGATTTTGCCAACACATCCCAAATATCAAGTGGCACATAACTTGGATGATCGTCTTGGATGGATTTTTTTCGGATGACGAGTTTGTTCTGTACAGGCAAAGTTTCTCCGTCTTTTATGACGCCGCTCTCATGGGCAAGCGCCATGGTAATCGGCTTGAAAGTTGAACCAAGTTCATAAACGGAAACTGAGGCATGATTGTGTAGAGATTGCGGCGATGCTGTGCCCGGCTTATTGGGATCAAAGTCTGGAAGAGATGTCATTGCCAGAATTTCACCAGTTTTAATATTCAATACAACACCGCTGGCAGTTTTTGCTTGATACTTATCCATTCCAAATTGCAATTCTTCACCGAGGGAAAACTGCACCCCCATATCTATTGAAAGCCGCACCTTCGCGGCTCCTTTTTCTGACAACCTTGCGTCAAGTGCTTGCTCGACACCTGCAACGCCGTTCATATCAATATCTGTAAATCCGAGCAAATGCGCCGCCAATTTCCCGCGAGGATAAATACGTCTCGGCTCAATTTGAAAACTTAATTCAGGCAGACCTAAAGCAAACACGGACTGGCGCTCGGTTGGGGTAAGATTGCGCTGTATCCAAACAAAAGACTTTTCAGAACTTAAGCGCTCTTCCACAATTGCCGCGTCCAAGTCGGGTAACACCGAGATAATGGCTTCGGTTGAGGCCTCTATATCCCAAACCTTGCGCGGATCTGCGAAGACAGAATATGTCTCAAGAGTCGTTGCCAATAAGGCCCCATTTCTATCTTCAATGTCAGCCCTTGGTTTAATCTGATTGCTTTTCATCACAGTAAAAACTATCGGCGACTTAAAGACAGAAACTTCAACCAGCCGCACAATTAGCAAAAACAAAAACAGAGTAAAAATCCCTAGCCCCATAATTATTCTCACGCGGGCCTGTCGTATAGACTTATGTTCAATATCCTGCACACTGAGGCTGGGCACGGCCTCAAAAAATGCGGTTTTGTGCGATTGGTACTGTGAATTATCAGGGGTGATGTTTTTCATCTTTTTCCACCCAATTTAACTTTCGGGGATTGCCTCACATCATGTTCTTGTAATTTTTTAACAGCCTCTTCAAAGGTTAGTACCTGCTGCGCGCTCACTGTTTGCAAGTCTAAATATTCTCGGGCGAGCCGCCGCAATCTATCTGGGTTTTCCAAATGGGCAATTTCCGCACTAATCATCCTGATCTCGACACGCTCTTGCACGAGATTGTTTTCCAACTTTTTCACATAAGCCCGCGCTTCAAATGCCCTGGTTTTTACGAAAAAGAGAGCGCTAACCAAACCCAAACCGATTAACAGCAGCAATATACGACCAAGAGAAGAATATCTGTGCGGGCGAGAAACATAACTCGAATTCATGTTATCCTCGCCGCTAAAGCTTCAAGAGACGGTGCCGTTTTTAAGGCCGCATTTCCGACCGCGAGATTGCCTGCACACCAAACAACCGCACTTGTCCGAATACCCGTTCTCAAACGGGCAGATCGCGAACGAGGGTTGGATTCAATTTCACTCTTACGAGCCTTTACGGTCGAGCGCTTTATCAAAGTAAAGGACGCCGCAATTTCATCTTGCACCTGCACAGGAACATGCCGTGACACAGAGGCTATATCGCCAATACGTATGCGCAAAAATGATTTCACAAGACGATCTTCAAGCGAATGAAAACTGACGACCACTAAGCGGCCACCAGGCTTTAAAATTCGTTCCGCCGCCAGCAAGGCATTGTATAGTTCTCCCAATTCGTCATTTACATAAATTCGCAAAGCCTGAAATACTCGCGTTGCAGGATGATTTTTACCCGAACGGCCCAACGCACTTTCCATTATTTTGGCAAGGGTTTCGGTTGTTGTAATGGGGGATATTACCCGTGCCCGTATAATATACTCAGCGCATCTCTTCGCATGACGCTCTTCACCATATACCTTAAATATTTCGACTAATTCTTTGTGTTCACAGTGTTTTATTACGTCCGCAGCACAAACACCCTGCGTTGACATCCGCATATCAAGCGGCCCGTCTTTCATAAAAGAAAACCCGCGCTCTCCTTGGTCAATTTGCATTGAGGATACACCAACATCCAAGACAACCCCGTCTTGTTTATGGTTATTTACAGCCGCCTCCATTTCAGAAAATTCTATATTTACAAACGAAAACCTATCTGGGAATTTGCATCGTAATGCTTTTACATGGGGCTCAACATTAGGGTCACGGTCAAGGCCCGTAACATGACAATTTGCCTCATTTAAAATGGCATGGCTATATCCACCAGCCCCAAATGTAGCGTCAATATATTTCTCCCCGTCCATGGGCGCAAGTGCTGTCAAAACTTCATCCATGAGAACAGGAACATGGCTCATGACGCACCGCCGTTTTGAGGTGTATTTGAGCGTCCAACCAAACGTAATCTATGTCGATTTTCTCGCGCCATTTCTCTTGCATTTACGGCCAAGGCTTCATAACTTTTTGGCGACCATATTTCAAAACGCCGACCCAAACCAATGAATGTTACCTGCCCATTTAACTGCGCATAGTCCGCCAACTCTTTTGGTAGAGACACGCGTCCATTAGCATCAAATGATAAACGGCGACTTTCGGCAAATATGGCCCGCTCAAACGCGATCCTCGCATCATCATATGGATCCATATTTTCTAGCAGTGCTTGATAATCACGCAAGAGAGCAATCCCGCCGCCTTCAAGATAAGGCCCGTCAAAACTCGGCCAGACAATAATGCCGTCAAATATTTCCGAGCTACCTGTATTCAGACCACTCGCCTGTTCACTCACGACACTGCGAAAATCCGCAGGTACAGATATCCGTCCCTTAGCATCTAGCGCATTTGTGCTTCGTGATAAAAACATAGTGACGCCCCTCCCAGGCTGTCAGTAGGCGCGAACGTCTACATTCATAGCATCGCACTTGTACGGGGATAACATGGGTTAGTATGGGATACAATGCCAATTTAGCACTTTATTAAGTATAAACCGCCTTTTGTTGCGTTTTTTTAGCGTTCAGTGACAATTTCATACAAAAATTAAAGAACGTAAAACGAACACTCACCCTCACAGTAAAAAGTGCGGACGGAAAGCATTGGTAATTTTTATCTCAAACACAACAAACCGAAATATAAGCGTAATTTGGCATGACAATTCATATGCCCCGCCCTATAGGCTATATATATTGCAAGGAAATTTACCGAAAAAATTTACTGAGGAAATCTGCATCACCATTATCTCTGACAATCTAAGCCGCAACACCTTTGTCTTGGCCATTGCCCAAGCCTTTGGCGGTTCAATAGGCGCAATTGCCATATCACTCGGCGCTTTGTCGGGTGCCTTTCTACTCACCAATGACAGCAAGCCCTCGCAACATCGCCCGTCGCAGCCTATGCCATTGGCGCGGCCCTCTTTGCACTTCCCGTGCCTATATTGTGCAAGAATTTTGGGCGCAGACTTGGGTTTAGCTACGGAACACTGCTTGGCATACTCGGCGCGGCAATGGCATGTTACGCCCTCCTGAAAGGTCAGTTTATTTTGTTTTGTATTGCCTATCTCTTGATAGGGTGCTCAAGCGCATTTGTTCAGCAATATAGGTTTGCGGCGTCAGATCATGGCAGTGATGCATTTAAATCACGGGCCATTTCTTTGGTGCTAACGGGCGGCGTTCTCGCCGCTATACTCGGCCCACAAACGGCTCTGTACACGAAAGACCTGCTTTTACCGACACCATTTGCAGGTGGGTTTCTAGGCATGATCGTTTTACTGATTGCCGCATTGTTTGTTTTGGCCTTTCTCAAACCAAGTCCAGTCGCGGCAATTGATACTGCGCTTGACAGCGCCACCCCGCGCCCCCTCATAGAAATCATAAAACAACCCGTTTTCTTTATTGCGCTCCTTTGCTCAGTCTCGTGCTTTGCGCTCATGACTTTTATGATGACAGGCGCCCCCCTCGCCATAACCCATCATGGGCACAGTCAGCAACACGCCATTATCGGCATACAATGGCATGTAATGGCCATGTATGCCCCAAGTTTTGTTACTGGCAAGTTGATCGTCAAATTTGGCAAAATACCCGTCATTGCCACGGGCTTGCTTTTGTTATTTATGTGTGCGGCCATTGCACTTGGCGGAAAAGAACTCTGGAACTTCTGGGCCGCATTGATATTTCTTGGCATAGGATGGAATTTTGGTTTTATCGGTTCAACCGCACTTTTAAGCGAAAGTTACCGTGACTGTGAAAAAAATAATGTGCAAGGCCTACATGATACAATTTTATTCAGCTTCGTAGCTTGCGCTGCTATATTATCTGGCAGCACATTTCATGCATTTGGCTGGAACGGTATCGCCAGTGCTCTATTCCCCATTGCAGGCTTGAGCATATTGGCTTTGCTCTGGTTATACTTCCACCAAAGTACCAACGTCAAACAGACGGAAATTTAAGGCTCACAAACTAAGGCTCGCAATGCCAACAATTCTCATAAATTCCCCCTTGATAGCCATTCATCCCAATCGGGCTACCCGGTGGAATTTTTTTGTCGGGTGTGGCTACATTTACTGTGTTCACAGTTCTACTTTTAAAGCGTGCAATCTCCTGAAGAAGCAATTGTATTTGCGCTGTATTTCGCATTCCTAATGATTCAGATAATTTACCAAGAGCCAAATTCGCCTCACCTCTTACGGATGAGCCGCTTTCGGATTGGATAATATCCATCAATGCATATGCATATCTACTGCGGATCATTGCGGCAATATTATCAGTCCTATAATTAGGTGAGGTCATGACTTGTTTTTTGATAGCTTCAAACAATTCTGCCAGACCGAGTTGGCTTGGGTCTCTGCGTTTAAACTCATCTATGCGCGCAAGACGTTTTGGGTTAAGCACCACATCAAATGTCAAATTAACCGACGTTTGCGCAGCCCCTATCAGATCAAATGCGGGGGAAGCAGAACTTCCAAACAATTCACGGCGGCCAAAATTAGACAAAGACGGCGTGAGATAAGACAGCGTTTC
>JAESQI010000355.1 GCA_016765255.1 Robiginitomaculum sp.
ACCTGTTCAAAATGCGAAGACTGACCAAAGTCAACCACGTACAAAATTACGTCGGGGTTTAAATTATCGCGACGGTCTTGAATGGTGGCCAGATCAGTTGTGGCGTAAAGAGCCGCCCCTGCTCGCGAGATGAGAATCAGTGGTGGCAAATCTTTTTTATCCGTCTCCTCTTCCACACGAATAATGAGCGCGCCGTCACTTTCTTCGGTATACCCGTCCGCCTTAAATTTTTCAACCATTGGGCTAATCAGCGGGTCAACGGCGGCTTCGCCTTTCCAAAGGTCAAAATGCACACCTAGAGCGCTAAAATCTTTCTTGAGCGCTTCAATCGATACATTGATAAAATGAGTCAGCAAAGCTCTATATCCTGCCCGTCCTGCCTGAAGTTCAGATGTCGCCGTGCGCGAACGCTGCATCCGCATCGGGTCGTCTTTGGCCTTACCGCTCGCGAGGGGATAGAGCAGAGCGAGATCATCAATATTGACAGGCGGCTCTTTTGGATAATTATCTGTAATATCAGCGTCAAAATAGACGAGGTCAGGTTGTTCGTCCGAAAGCTCTGTAATCAGATGCCCCATTTGAAGTCCCCTATCACCAAGATGAATATCACTGACCACCTCATGACCGCGAAAGCGTAAAAGCCTTTGCAAACAATCCCCAATCACACTTGAGCGTAAATGCCCCACATGCATAGGCTTGGCCACATTGGGCCCGCCAAAATCAACAATGATTTTTTGTATGTGATCAGCATGACGCGCGCCCGTTGTTGCACTCGCCGCCAAATCATTGGCACGGTTCGCAATGAGGGCATCTGACGGGGTGAGGTTCGTAAACCCGGGCCCGCCAATGGACAGGCTTTTAAAGTCAGGAATATTTTGTAATTTATCAACAATTTTTTGCGCAATATCTCGCGGGGATGTCTTGGCAAGTTTTGCCGCCGCCAAAGCCCCATTACACTGAAATGGAGCCATATCTGGCTTGCCCGATACGACAACGAGGCCAAGTTCACTTGGTAAATTTATGGTTTCAAACGCCGCTTGAACATGAGAATTGAGCGTTTGTAAAACGGTTGCGGTCATAGCAAAGCTTAGTCCTGTCCCGCAGAAACACGAAACCGTTTACCGTCCGCATTAAAGGCCACTTGCGCAGAGGTTAATTCAAATCCGACTATAATTTCAAAATTGGCACCAGACGTGCCTTCATTCGCCCTCGGAATGATAATTTCTTTGATCGTTTCTGTCGCCCTAACAACATCAACACCTACAGGAAAGGTTATGGAAATTGGGAATATCTCCTTATTCATCACATCAATATTTTTGCGTGTGACCGCAACGTAATAATTATAAACGCCGGTTTGCCCAATGGCAGCTGGGCCACGCCCAAAGGCAATGTCGATAGACAAATCAGCGTTAATCGGATTATCCCCATAATAGCGGCACAGACTGCGGACTTTTTCGATTTCAGCAGTAAAACCAACGTCGGAAAAAGACTCCTCCCCGTTAAAGTTTACAATGCGGGATGTCTCGTAAAGCGCAAAGGCTTCAGGGCACGGTCCCGGGTTTTTCTCAGCCGCTTCACCAACAAGGAAGACTTCTTTCGCCGATTGACATGCAGATAGCCCCAGCACCAAAGTGCAAGATATTGTGAACATACTTAAGACCGGTTTTATACTAAGTTTATGCATATTATTCCTATTCAGACCCGCCCAAAACACTTACACTAAAAGCAATCGGCAAATCATCTATAATTCTGCTACATGTCTTATCTACAAATTGACACATACGCAACAATTAGGCGACTTGCCTTGTGAGTTTTTAATGTCGGGTGAAATATAATGACAATATCTTCAAAACTTAACTTACCAGAGCTGCATTTGCTTCTCGCTGCCCCGCGAGGGTTTTGCGCAGGCGTAGACAGAGCCATCCAAATTGTCGAGCAAACTCTGGTAAAATTTGGCCCACCCGTTTATGTGCGCCACGAAATTGTCCATAACCGCCATGTGGTTGAGCGCCTTGAAAAAATGGGGGCAATATTCGTCGATACCTTAAATGATTGCCCAGACGATAGACCCGTTGTGTTTTCCGCGCACGGAGTGCCAAAAAGCGTGCCTAAAAAAGCAAATCGCGCAATATGATTTTTTTAGATGCCACATGTCCGCTTGTGTCAAAAGTCCATATCGAAGCCCAAAGGCATTATGATCAAGGGCGCGAAATCCTCCTAATCGGTCACAAAGGCCACCCAGAAGTGGTGGGTACTATGGGGCAATTGGAAGACGGGGTGATCCACCTTATTGAAACCACTGATGATGCAAATAATTATGTGGCCACAAACCCAAAAAATATTGCTCTCGTCACCCAAACCACACTCTCAGTCGACGATACTGCAGATATTGTTGCAACGCTTAAATCTCGCTTCCCCGATATGGCAATGCCCCATAAAGAAGATATTTGTTACGCCACCACCAATCGGCAATCCGCCATTAAGGCCATCGCCAAAAGATGCGACCTCTTATTGGTCATCGGCGGCAACAATTCATCCAATTCCTTGCGCCTTGTTGAAGTCGGCAAAAAAGCAGGGGCAATTGATGCCGTACTGATCGCCTGCGCCGATAATATAAATTGGGACATGGTGGCAAGAGCAAAGACCATTGGTTTATCGGCTGGGGCCAGCGCCCCTGAAAACCTAACCATTGAAGTGATCGACGCGCTCAAAAAACGTTACCGCGTCTATGTTGAACATGTTGAAGTAACCAAAGAAGATATTGTTTTCCGCCTGCCCCGTCTCTTGCGTGAACCGATCAATGCCTAGACGCAAGACCAATCCCGTTTTAACCATTTATACGGACGGCGCTTGTTCCGGCAATCCTGGCCCCGGTGGTTGGGGCGCGCTGCTTCTTTATAAGGGACAAGAAAAAGAGATTTACGGCGGTACTCCAGATACTACCAATAACCGTATGGAGCTTATGGCGGCGATCAAAGCTTTAGATAGCCTAAGGACAGATTATCAGGGCGAGATCATCATCTGGACAGATAGCGTCTATGTTAAAGACGGGATCACAAAATGGATCCATGGCTGGAAAAAAAGGGGCTGGCGCAAAGCCGACAAAAAACCAGTCCTCAATAAAGATTTATGGCAAGACTTGGACTCACAAGTAAATGGCAAAACCATAGAATGGAAATGGGTTAAAGGCCACGCAGGCATAGAAGGCAATGAACGCGCCGATGAATTGGCGAGGCGAGGAATTCCAGACAGGGAATAACAGCTAAGAATAAAAACTAATGTTGTCTCAGTAAAAATAATGTCATCCCAGACTTGATCTGGGTTCCGATCACACACTCCGAGTGTTGAGTGTGAATCCAGATTTCAGCCTACGCTGGAATGACATGGTTGGGAATGGTTGGGGAAAACTTGCCCCAAACAATGTATGGACCACGGGCCAAACCCGAGGACTGGTGGAGACTTTAATTCCATAGCTTCCCCCTCTTCTTCCTCTTCGTCATGCCCCACACTGTGTGGGGTATCCATGGTTACGACAAATGAATATGCTCGCAGCGTGGATACCCTAGCGCACGGGCGGGCATGACGGGAAGGTAGAGACAGTGTATGGACCACGGGCCAAACCCGAGGACTGGTGAGGATTTGCCCTTCCCTGTCATCCAAGACTCTAAAGGGGTTCAACGTCCAATGTCGTACCAGTGACCGATACAATTTTTAATTCTTGCCCCGCTTTGGCGTCGCCAGATTTCATGGCGGCTCGCCACTGGGTGTCCCCAACTTGCACGCGACCTCGCCCCGTTTCAAAATTAGCGATGGCTTTGACCCGCATACCGACCATAGAACGAGCCCTGTCATTCAGGTCAGACGGCTCGCCGCCCTGCATTCTAGGACGTAAATGGGTGTGTCCCACATACATCAATATGGCGGTTAAAATGGAGAACAGCAAAAGCTGCATTTGCCAATCAAGCACGGGCATGACGAACATAATGATGCCAACAATTAGAGCTGCAGCGGCAATCCACAACATATACATGGTTCCCGTCAGAACCTCTAGGATCAGGAGCGCAAAGCCGATCATCAGCCAGCGCGCCCCATTCATACCCTCTAAGAACTGAATAAGAATATTTGGTTCCGTATTCATTACTTACCCTTCTTGCCGGCTTTGAGCAAAGCCTCCAGACCACCAACAGTAGACGCAAGCGCGGAGAGTTCCGCAGGTACGATTACCGTGCTTTGATTGGGCGATGTTGCCAAGGCCTTAAAGGCGGCCACATAGTCTTGGGCAATAAAGTAATTGATCGCATTGATATCACCTTTGGCAATCGCGGTTGAGACCATTTCGGTGGCTTTGGCTTCGGCCAAGGCTTCACGTTCACGAGCTTCTGCATCAAGGAATGCAGACTCTTTACGACCCTCAGCCTCGCGGATAGCAGAGACTTTTTCACCTTCTGCCAACAAAATGGCGGATTGCTTCGCCCCTTCTGCCGTCAAAATTTCCGCCCGCTTTTCCCGCTCGGCAATCATTTGCTTGTTCATGGCTTGGGTAATGTCATGCGGCGGGGACAAGTCTTTAATCTCGATCCGCGTGACTTTTGTACCCCACGAATCCGTTGCCGCGTCAATCACACCCAAGAGCTTGGCATTGATGACATCCCGTTTAGAAAGCACCTCATCCAAATCCATCCCGCCAACCACTGTCCGTACATTGGTCAAGCATAAATTCTTGATAGCGTTGTCCAGATTATTAACTTCATAGGCGGCTTGGCGCGCATCAATCACTTGCACAAATACAACGGCGTCAGCTGTCACCATAGCATTATCTTTGGTAATCACATCTTGGGACGGAATATCTATCACCCGCTCGCGCATATTCATTTTATACCCAACAACGTCAATGAACGGCATCAATATGGTTAGGCCTGGTTTTAGTCTGCGGGTGTAACGCCCAAACCTTTCAACTGTGAATTCCATACCTTGAGGCACTGTTTTCACTGTTTTGATCAAAACCACCAATGCCACAATGGCAAACAAAATCGGTAATGCTAATTCCATAATACTTCCTCTCTCATGTTAATAAATTCTAGCACAGGCTTTGAAAAACACCTAATGCCCCATTCCATGTTCGTGTTTGTCTTGTTCTTAAATTTTGGTCTATGCCAAATAGATTTTGTGCACGTCAATATAGCGTACACGAAGCCCCCAGTCTGACTCACGCGACTTTATTAGGCTCAATAAGGTTTCGTCGATTTTATCTGCGCTCGTCAAAATAGCTTCAACCGTCATGGTTTTTGCTAAAATCTTCATTTCCATGTCGCATTTTTGGCGAATATTCACGTCGCTATCCCCTGTTTCGTAGGCCAATTTATAGGTATCAGACACTGTTAAATATATATCGGCGTCCCCTTTAATTTCGGCATTATCCTTGGTTTTAAGTTCCGTAAATTCAACATACACTTTTCGCTCGCGCATATTGACCTTATAGCCTATTTTATCAATAAATGGGACAACAAGTGTAAGGCCCGGTTTAATTGTTTTTAGGTAGCGACCAAATCTCTCGACCGTGTATTCCATACCTTCGGGCACGGTTTTAATCGCACTCAAAAAGGTGACAGCAATTATCAATAAAAACACAAGTGAAAATACGGGTATAAAAACCTCCAAAGTTACCTTAAATCGTTAGAAAAATTATAGTTGTCCAAGCATATGGTCGGCGGAGGAGACTTTAAACTCGCCTGCCTCTTCAACATTTAACACGTCGACAACGCCGTCATTGACAATCATGGAATAGCGTTGGGCTCGCTTGCCCATGCCAAATCCAGAGCCGTCAAATGACAGACCAATCGCATCTGAGAATGTGGCATTGCCATCTGCAAGCATAAGCACATGGTCGCCAACCTCTTGATCCTTGCCCCACGCGTCCATAACAAACACATCATTGACGGATATAAAAGCAATCGTGTCGACACCCTTGGCGCTAAGCGCGTCTGCCTGTTCGACAAATCCCGGGAGATGCCTTGCTGAACATGTTGGCGTAAAGGCGCCTGGAACCGAGACAAAGCCACACGCTTACCTGCAAATATATCTTGCGTGGATAGCGGTTGTGGGCCATCAACGCCCATATTCATAAATGTAGCGTCTGGTAATTTTTGCCCTGTTTTGATTATCATTTTCTCTCCCTTTCATTTAATATA
>JAESQI010000356.1 GCA_016765255.1 Robiginitomaculum sp.
AGCAATTTTTCTGAAATGATCGGCGCAGCCAATGCAGCGGATTCAGCCTCAAACAAAGCGCGGGCTTCCGTTAGCTCAAACGGACCTACTTTTGGGAGACCGTTAGCTTGTTGATCACTACCGTCTAATACATACGCGCCCGACCCAACTTTGATTTCGATACGGCCGCGCGCCTGAAGAGCAATTTCAGCCTCTCTCACTGAAACCCGACTAACGCCAAATTTTTTAGCAAGGTCGCGTTCACCGGGAAGGCGGCTTCCCGGCGGGAAAACTCCAGAATCGATAAGTTCTAAAATTTGATTCGCGATTTTATGATACAATCGTTTGTCAGCCATTTCTTTACTTTCCCCGTAATTGATTTGTATTTATACCAATTACGGGAATTCACACCTTATGTCTATACCAATTTTAGCGTTAATATAAAACATTAATTTTTGTAAAAACAGTAGAGTACTCTAAAAGAGAATCGAACTAAGCTATGCACACTTATAAATATTGCCAAGAACTTATCACGACACCAAAGATCGCATCACTCATCCTGCATATACTTGCGTCTGTAACAATTTTGACCGTACAAATCTTCTGCCCAGATTGCAAACGACACTTTTTATGCCTTTAATCTACAATTGCAACCCTACTCTGTGTTTAAAGTATCAGTTTATTTAATTCATAAAAAAGCGCCTCACATATAAGTGAAGCGCTTTCGTTCAAACCACAACTGTTCTTACGAATTTATTCTCTAGAAATTATAGCTAGCACCGAAGATGACGCGGCGATCGGTGATACCTTGGTAGCACAACAACGCATTTTCATTGACACAATATATCGGAGCATCAGACTTAATCAGATTAACCGCATCTACGCTAACCGTAAATTGATCAGTCACATCATAACTGGCACTCGCATTGAACTGCCCTCTAGCTCCTGCAACACCCCTGAAACCGAGCGGATCGAACTGATTGCTCGTACCAGGCAAGTCATTAGTTTTATATGCACTACGCCATGTGTAACGCGCTCTCGCCGTTAAGCCATGCTTCTCGTAAAACGCTGTGACGTTATAAGAATCTTCAGACAGGTTTAACAAGGAAGCCGCTTCACGACTAACAGGATTAGTAACACGGTCAAAACCTTGTAGCGCAAAGATATTTTGAGCACGTGTCTCACCAATATTGATGAAACCAGTATTCGTATCCTCTGTTTGATGCGTGTAGTTAGCGATCAAACCAAAGCCAGATGCCCAACCGAGGGTATCTTCGAATTCTCCAAGGCTATATTGAAGGGCTAGCTCAATACCTGATTGAGAGGTCGAGCCCGAAGCATTGAATCTTGTAGCGTCTCCAACACAAACCCCTCTACCTGAACCGAAAATACCTGCGTCCGTATTAGAGCTGAATACACCGCCAGCTTCACATACAGGACCAGTTGTATCGCGTCCTTCACCTACAGCCACACCTACGTCACCCGCACCGCCTGGCTGCGTAATAAGGTCACCAAATAGGGAGCTACGTGTTTTATGGAAATAACCCACACTAATGAGACTTGCCGGAGCGAAATACCATGCCGCAGACACATCAAAGGATGTTATCTCTTCCGGTTTCAAATCAGGATTCCCAACTCTAGAGACATCGTTCACGCCACCTCTACTTGGGAATGTCCGCGCTGCGGTTTGGAATGCAAAATCAGGGCGGTTAATATCTTTAGAATAAGCCGCACGAAGGACAACATCATCTCTTACATCTGCCACTACGTTCACGCGTGGTAATACGAAGCTATACGAGCTGTTTCCGTTGGTTGGCGTTAAGACACCGGTAACAACATCAACGCTATTACTGAATGAACTAAAGTCAGTCTTAACGTAGCGCAGACCTGCATTACCGCGGAAGATGCCGTGTTCAAAATTCGCTTGGGCATAAAAAGCATTCGCTTTTTCTTCAATATCAAAGAACGCAGATTCTTGCGACACTAATGTTGTGCTGATTGGGTTTTGTGAGATACCTGCAGAGGCAATTGCCGCATTAATTGTTGCTACGAACGCTATCGGGTCAGCCGCAAGCTCCGGATTGAAATGCAATATATCGCGCATAAACAAGTTGCTGCCAGTTCCATCACCAAAATTATCAGGGATTGCCGTAGGAAGACCCGCAATGGCAGCACCATTTAAGCTGTCAGCGAAGCCACTTGTACCGCCAGCACTTGCTCGTATATCGTCTCTAAGACTGGTGCGATTATTATGACGAAAACCAAAATCTACAGAGGATATAAAGGAAGTATCTACATCGTAACTAGCATCGATACGAAAGGTGTTTTCCGCATTTTTCCGAACGTTTGCACTGTAAGTACCACCATTATCCATCACATAGTTTGCCGGATCAAGCAATTGGCCGACGGTTGGTGCATATTGATCGTCAAAATTGATTCCGAAGGCAATCCCGTCGCGTAAGTCAAATCTAATTGGGGTGCCATTTTCATCACGATTACCAAATCTATCCGAATTCGGGTTGATAAAGTTAAGCGTGAGTGACAAATTTGGATTGACAGTATCGGATGCTACTCTGGATGCCTCCACAGTAAGTGATAGCGGACCCTTCTCATATTCACCGCCCACTCTAATCAAAGAACTATCGGTTAAACGCGAACCAGAATCCATGGAGCCACGTAGGAATGGAGCACCACGGTCGGAAGGAAAATTATCTCCTACTCCCGGTATTTGTTGAGGAGAAAATGTACCTGAGGTGACGGCTAGAATACTACCGAGATTTTGAGGGCCACTTGCTCCCTCAACCGTGCCTAGATCGAAGGTGTCAAAGGTATCGAAAGTCGCCCAATTACCATCAGCGCCATCGGAACGGCCGTTAACTCTGCTTATATTAGATACTTGTACTCTAGAACTTTCTTGACGACGTTCTTGATTGTTGATGATCCCATCTGCATAAAGTTTAAAATTATTGTTCAGACGAGCCTCTACTGAGCCAGAAAGGTTAAGCGTTTTATATTCCTGATTAACCTGGACCTGATTCAAAAACTGAACGCCGAGGAAATGAGATGCTCCAGCCGGACAGGTCGTTGACCCATTGGAACAAGTCGTCGGGTTATCGCGGTCAAGGCGAGGACGGAAAGCAGTGTTATCAGAACGGGTATGACTACCACTAAGAACAACAGCAAATTCTTGCCCTTTTGCGTTTTCCCATTTTTTGCCGAGCGCGCCTGATACTCTTGGCGTAATGCCGTCAGAACTCAAATTACTGTGCTCACCCTGAATACGAAGAGATGCCAAAGTTTTTTTCAAATCAAGCGGACGAATTGTTCTGAGATTAATAGTACCGCCCACTGAACCTTCAGTGGTCCTAGCTTCAGGGGCTTTAATCACTTCAAGCCCCGCAATGATAGACGCATCAATATCCTCAAAACTGATACCACCACGCGTATTGCCTGCACCAACGGTACCAACACCATTGACCTCGATACGATTTTCATCAGTGCCACGGATTTGAACACCCGTACCAACACCGGCTTGACGTGTAATCTGGACACCTGTGATGTTTTCCAGAACTTCTGCGAGGTTCTGGTCAGGAAGCTTACCTATGTCTTCAGAAAGAATTACTTCCTTCAAGCTGGTAGCTGCGCGCTTTTCGTTAATCGCATTTGCGAGCGAGCGGCGAATGCCAGTCGCAATCACCTCATCCACCGGCTCAGCACTCTCTTGTGCGATTGCTGTCACGGACATCATTATAACTGACGCAGCAGCTCCCGCCAAAAGCAATGTTTTTCGCGCGTTCAATCGTCGAATTGATAATATTGAGATGGAATTTATAATGGCACGCATGGCGGGCTCCCCTTTGTTGTTAATTCATTAACTTATTTACCTGTCAATTAAAAGAACCAATTTTTATACCAATGTCAACCATAAACTTAACCGATTATCCGTTATTGGTATGACCAATTTAATTAAAATTAATTGTGTTGCATATTTATCATGGTAAGTTTTCCCGTTTTCAACATGGAAAATATCCGTGATACGTGGCAAATGTGCGTTTACACGAGAAGACCAGCGTTCGTGCTAACTCACAAGATCACTCAAGCACAATATGTAAAGAGTGGCTGCGCTTTTATGGATACCGTAAAGCTCAAATTCAAACTCATTTAGCTTTCTATTGCTGAATAGCACTTTTAGCATATCAATAATTATGAGCATACAGCCAACAATTTCTCACTAAACCCTTCTGGAACTGGATGCATTATTTTCAACAACTCATCTTTCCGAAAAGCCAGCGACCCTCCATCCCCATATTGTGGGCGAGTGTTTTTATGCCCCATTAGTAAGCATCGTAAATCATGGTCAATACCTGCCTCAAGCATTCTTTTTTCAAACGAATGCCTAAAGGAATATATCCGGTGGTTTGGCGTCGGAAATAGACCTCGCCGCCTAAAAGTTTTTAGTAGGGACACAGAAAGCAAATTGCCTTTATCCTGATAACGCGGGAACCCATCTTTTGCTTGCCGCATGGCAATCAAGGAGACTCCAATGAGAGGTATATCGCGAATTGAGGAGAATGTTTTGAGTTGGCGGTTATCCTGTACGCGAATGCGGATATGCGGCACTTCATGGTCGAGGACAACATTCTCGGGCAAAATATTCGCTATCTCGCTCGGCCTGCACCCCGTCTCCATTAAAGCGTAGACAAGACAAATAGCTTGATCGTTCAATTTATCAAACACGCTAGGGTCAAGCATCCGCTCTCTTATCCAGTCATCCTCAAAATGAGGCACATCTTTACCACCACGCTCTACGAAATTGAGATTCCTAAATGGGTTTAAACGCTCCTCTTCGCCTTCAAATTCCCAGAAACAACGATAGAGTTTTCGCTAGTTCCCTAGGTCACGATTAGCCGTATTAGGCATTAGTGGTTTTATATTGCCATTTGGGAGGAGTTTTTTAGCCCACCAATTATAAAACTCACGCGCTTCCTTACGGGTAATTTCGTCCATAGCCATGTCGCCATGCATTTTAACAAAATTGCTGATTGATCTCTTTTTTATTTTCTTCCAATCAGCTTTTTGCTGCTCTGACTTACCTAAAAGGTCACTAATCGCAATTTTATCGCAATATACCTCGAAAGCGTGCGTAATTGAAATAGACGGTTTGGGAGCAATGCCTAAAACCGCCTCCGCTTCATCCTGCTTAGGCAATGTGTGATTTGGAAGAACGGCTAATCTATTTAACAACTCAGTTACATCAGGCTGCTCTATGAGTTCACTGTTCGGTGTATACATAAACCCCTTTGCCATAGCCCTCCGTTTTGCCCCCTCATACCGCTTGATGGCTAGGCTAGCTTGTTTAGCCTGTCGGTTGTCCGATGACACACCATCGGCGGCACTTGATACACCAGCCCAAAACAAATCATCCGCTTCAACGAGAGCATCCCGCCTTGCGCGTGCAACATCAATC
>JAESQI010000357.1 GCA_016765255.1 Robiginitomaculum sp.
CGACATGAACATATTTCCAGCAACACTTTTACCGCTTACATTTATAGCTCTGGTATCCTGTTCAGACGCGACCACGGCAAAAGCTGAACCACAAAAATCGGAACCAGTAAAAGTTGATAATTTGCCCGACATCGTGACAACTGATCTTGGTCACAATATTTATATGTTTAAAGGACAAGGCGGCAATATTGGGGTTTCAAACGGGCCTGACGGATTGGTTGTCATAGATGATCAATATGCCCGTATGGCTCCAAAAATCAGGGAAGCTTTAAAGGCGATTAACGACGCGCCTGTGCGCTTTCTTATCAACACCCATTATCACGGTGACCATGCGGGCGGCAATGTCCTCATGCACGAGCACGGCGCTGATATTATTGCGCACGATAATGTCTATACCCGTCTCTCTACACCGACCCAAAACAAGGTATGGGATAGAACTGTCGAACCTATGGAAAAAGCCGCGTGGCCTGTCATTACCTATTCACAAAATTCTACTTTGCATTTAAACGGGCAAATTATCCAGCTTATCCACACACCCAATGCGCATACGGACGGGGATAGTCTCGTATATTTTACACCAGCAAATATCCTACACATGGGCGATAATTTCTTTCACAACATGCTTCCCTATATTGATGTAGACGGCGGCGGGTCTGTGGACGGTATGATAGCGGCACAGGAAAAAGCCCTCTCCATGATCGACTCGGATACAAAAGTCATTCCTGGGCATGGCCCGCTGGCTACAAAGGCAGACCTGCAAAAAACCCATGATATGTTGGTGGATATGCGGGATATGATCCAAAATCGTATGGAGGCGGGAGATAGTATAGACGACATTCTCGCCGCCAACCCAATCGAAAAATACGTTGAATATGCAAGCTTTATCAAGCCAGATATGATGGCAAAAATTATTTTTAGATCTTTGTCCAAATCACCTTAAAATATACAGTCAAATTCCACCTGCTTGCCACACTTTTTCTCAGTCAAGTAGGGCTTGTAATTGATACTCTCTATTGATAATGCAAATTGATATATAAATTTTGTGGAGCGGTTAAATGCTTTCAGTACTTGACATATTTCGCATTGGTATTGGGCCATCAAGTTCTCATACGGTCGGCCCCATTCGCATTGCCAAACGTTTTGTTGATAGTTTAACAAAACAAAACTTGATAGCACATACCGGTAAAATTCAAGTGAAGTTACAAGGCTCCCTTGCTTTAACGGGCAAGGGCCATGCCACACCCAAGGCTGTGATTTTAGGCCTGATGGGACTCGAACCTGAAACTCTTGATCCACAAAATGCAGACGCCCAACTAGCAAAAGTTCTCATCGATAAGAGTATCAACATGGGCGGTGTTAAAACTCTCTGCTTTGACCCCGAGACGGATATCATATTCGATTACGAAGCCGCACCCGACATTCACCCAAATGGTATGAATATGTCAGCATTTGATGAACAGGGTCAGGTGTTAAAGCAGCAAATGTATTTTTCCACGGGAGGTGGCTTCATCGCCACACGCGAGCAACTGGAAAAACCACTCCAAGATGACTTGGTTCCGAGTGGTACACACGTTCCTTATAATTTCGGGTCGGCGGCGGAATTATTAGCTATTTGCAAAACCGAGAACAAAAATATTCATGAAATTATTTTTGCCAATGAAGACAGTTACCGCACCCGTAATGAAACTGAAACCAGTCTTGACCGTATCGCCAGCGTCATGATGAATTGTATTGACATAGGCCTGCATACAGAATGCATTTTACCTGGCGGCCTTGAGGTAAAGCGGCGCGCCCCTGCCATTTGGCAAAAATTGATGGCCAGCCCCCAGTCCAATGAACGCGAGCAACTTTTTGACTGGCTCAATGTCTATGCCATGGCCGTCAATGAGGAGAATGCATCGGGTGGACAAGTAGTCACGGCACCAACAAATGGCGCGGCAGGCATCATCCCAGCGGTCATTCGCCATTATTGCGAGGGCGATCAGAAAAATCCGCAAAACATTCGAAAATTCCTTCTCACAGCAGGCGGTATTGGCCTGCTCTACAAACAACGGGCCTCAATATCTGGCGCAGAAATGGGCTGTCAGGGGGAAGTCGGTGTTGCGTGCTCTATGGCCGCTGCAGGTTTGGCTGCAGTATGGGGAGCGACGCCTTTACAAATTGCCAGCGCCGCTGAAATCGGCATGGAGCACAATCTGGGTCTTACTTGTGACCCCGTTGGTGGGCTCGTACAAATCCCCTGTATTGAGCGCAACGCAATCGGGGCGGTGAAGGCCGCCAACGCCGCCCGTCTTGCCCTGCATTCTGCTGAGCAAATGAAAGTCAGCCTAGATCAGGTGATCGAAACCATGCGCCAAACTGGCCTTGATATGTCGTCCAAATATAAAGAAACCAGTCAAGGTGGCCTCGCCGTTAATGTGGTGGAGTGTTAAAAACTAGTGAGTTTTTATGGTTTCATTGGCATTCAGTGTTAATAATTCATTCGTCCATGGCTGTAACTCGACCTTTAATGCACATTGCTTAGCTTTGTGCTCATTCAATCCTTTTTCAGCATATACTAATAATTTCCAACCCAAACTTCTTAGAAGTAATTGTTTCGTTTTGAAAATTATTTTCTAGGATGTCATATTCGTTTCGACAATCGAGCTCATCCGCAAAATATTCCTGAATATTTTTTATCGTAAGCGTCTTATCCACATCTAAAATAATAGCTTAAGCCACTGTCCAATTATTGGATTACCTCACACTACATAATCAGTATTTCTAATTGCTGCTGTAAATATTTTTTCTCATGCTGAGATTTGCTTAAATTTATCGCTTTTTTGTAAGCTATTTTCGCGCGTGAAAATTGCCCGTCTCTTTTGAGCATATCCGCGTGAGCCGCGTGGTAAGGCTGATAGTTATCTAAATTCCCGCCTTGGGTGATGAGTTGCAAACTTGCGAGTCCTGCCGCTGGACTTTTAGAAAATGACAAGGCTACGCTGGCATTTAACAATATGACGGGGGTGGGCTCAAAGACGTAGAGACGTTCATAAAGCTGGGTAATTTCCAGCCAATCCGTATCTTCAAAACACGTGGCCTGACAGTGGACTGCACTGATAGCCGCCTGTAACTGATATGGCCCCAAACCATTTTTTGACAGTGTTTTTACTAACAAATCTTGCGCTTCACTTATACGTTTTTTATCCCACAAATCACGGATTTGATCTTTTAGGGGCGTAAATTTATCAAGGTTTTCAATTCGAGCAGAACGGCGAGCGTGGCCCAACAGCATAAGGCATAAGAGCCCTGCGGATTCGGGTTCATGGGGTAAAAGCTTAACAAGGATACGCACCAAACGAATGGCTTCTTCACAGAGATCAACAGGTGCGTTTAAATTCGTATAGCCTTCGTTAAAAATCAAATAAATAACCGCCAATACAGATTCCCATCTCTCGGGCCAAAGATCTGGCTCAGGAATTACAAAGGGAATTCCCGCCAATTTTATCTTGCGCTTAGCCCGTACTATGCGCTGGGCCATGCTGGTTTCAGTGACCAGATAAGCAGAGGCAATTTGCGCTGTGCTTAACCCACATATTGTTTTAAGTGTCAGGGCAGTATGAGCAGAACTTGGTAGGGCTGGGTGGCAACAGGTAAAAATCAACCTTAACCGCTCATCGGGAATAGGATTGGAAACAGCACCCAGTTCTGATATGTCCGTATCGTCCATAGATGCCAACTCTGTGTGATAGGTCAGACTGTTTGCTTTAACGCGTCTGGTCGTAACCCTGCGCAAACGGTCAATGGCTTTGCGTTTTGCGACTTGAAAAATCCAGCCCTCAGGGTGTTTCGGTATGCCTTTTTGTGACCAAGTCGATAGTGCGCTGGTCAGTGCGTCTTGCAGGGCATCTTCAGCCAGTTCAATATCGCGAAATTGTAGGCTTAGTGCCGCCGTTAAGTGGCCCCAATGTTCGTACCCTATTCGCGCAATGACCCTGCGCGTTTCGTCATGTTTGCCAGCGTTTGTTATTGCCCGTAATCCATAACAGGCCTGATTTCAATGGCGCCGAACTTAGCCGATGGTATTTTGCTTGCATAAGCAATTGCCTGATCAAGATTATCACAATCAACCAGATAAAACCCGCCCAAAACCTCTTTAGTTTCAGCAAATGGCCCATCCATAGTCGTCGTCTTCCCGTCACGCACTCTGATCGTGGACGCGGTATCCGCGTGCTGAAGACCCTCTCCGGATATTAAAGCGCCGTCATTAGTGAGTTCCTGATTGAGGGCAAAATAACCTTGCATAAACGCGCCAAATTCTGGCGTTCCTGGCGCAGGCGTAGCATTTTCAGCTTGATAGATGAGCAACATATATTTCATTGGTTCGTCCTTTCATTGTGTTCCAATACCTTAAAGACGTATGAGATTTTGTAAATCGACATGATTTAATTATTATTTTTCAAAATGTCGAAGTCCCGCATCCTCAAACGTCTACTTTCCATAAGCGCCTCACAAGAGATGCATACATTGGAGAAATTGACATGACAGCTTTATCAGTAACTGGAATCTACGCGGCATTTTTAGGGATCATTCTGATTATTTTACGAATTCGCGTAACCATTATCAGGGCGAAAACAGGAATATCAATTTATCATGGTGACGATATGGCTCTCGCCGAAAAAATTCGCCAACATGCCAACTTTACCGAAAACATACCTCATGCTTTAATTCTCATGGCATGTGTTGAATTGGTGGGAGCAAGTTTCGTCTTGTTAAATATAATCGGGTGTTTGTTGCTGGCTTCACGCATTTTAAACCCGTTTGGGATCAAACACGACATTGCTAATCATCCTCTTCGGATTGTCTCTGGTATTATGACGGTCGCTCCCATGGTTATATCCATAATTTTTATCTTGAAATCAACAATGCTTGCCTTATCATAATCCAATCATAAAGGGGATGATTATGAACGGTGCGGAAGTTTTAATTCAGACATTATGCGATAGTGGGGTAGATGTATGCTTTGCTAATCCTGGTACATCGGAAGTGCAGCTGGTAGCCGCCATTGACGGTCAGCCAAAAATGCGGGCCGTGCTCGGTTTGTTTGAAGGTGTGGTTACAGGGGCAGCAGACGGGTATGGTCGTATGGCGGACAAGCCTGCCATTACGCTTTTGCATTTGGGGCCAGGTCTTGGAAACGGTCTAGCTAATTTGCATAATGCCAAGCGGGCCCGCTCCCCTATCGTTAACATTGTCGGCGACCATGCGGTTGATCATTTGCAATATGACGCGCCGTTAACCTCCGATGTACACGCGGTTGCCATGCCTATGTCCGATTGGGTGGAGACCTCTACATCACCAGATAACCTCGCAATCAAAGGTGCCAAAGCCGTTGAAATCTCGCTCAGTTATCCGGGGAAAGTGGCGACCCTAATTGCGCCTGCCGACCATGCGTGGACGGAAACAAATAAACCAACATGCAAAGCAGCCATTAAGCCAAAGGTCAAACTTGCTACCAAAACTGCCATAGAAAAGTCTGCTCGTACTTTGCGTAAAAAATCCAATACAGCGATTTATTTAGGCGGCATGGCGCTACGCGAAGACGCACTTCTGCAAGCGGGCCGCATTGCAGCCAAAACGGGCGCACGACTTATCTGCGAAACATTTCCTGCACGGTTACAGCGCGGGTCAGGCCGAGTTACAGTAGAGCGTCTTCCTTACTTTGGCGAAATGGCTGCAGACTATATTAAAGATTTCGATGAGATTATTTTTGTCGGTGCACCGCCGCCCGTTGCATTCTTTGCTTATCCAAACAAACCAAGCTTAATTACGAATACCGCAACTCAGCAAATTATATTGGCCGCGCCGCGACGCAACGCACTAGATGCTCTGACAAGGCTTGCAGATGCGCTGGACGCGCCAAAAAAACCAAGCTTGGTACAAACACCCATGATACCGCCCACGGATTCAGGGAGATTGACACCTGTTGGGGTCGGTACAATTGTTGCAAAGCTCATGCCAGAAAATGCTATAGTCTCGGATGAAGCCGCGACTGCAGGCTTGGCTATTTTTCCGATAACTCAAGGCGCCGCTCCCCATGATTGGATGACCCTGACTGGAGGCGCGATCGGTCAAGGCTTACCGCTTGGCGTTGGCGCTGCTATTGCTTGCCCAGACCGCAAAGTCCTGTGCCTGCAAGCGGACGGCAGCGCAATGTACACCGAGCAAGCTTTGTGGACAATGGCACGAGAGAACCTAAATATAACAACTGTGATCCTGAATAATTCTAGCTATGCTATTCTCAATATAGAGCTGGCGCGGGTTGGCGTAACCAATCCGGGGCCTAAAGCTCTTTCCATGCTCGATCTAACCAATCCAGTGATTGATTGGGTGAAAATATCAGAAGGCCACGGCGTACCAGCCGTACGGGCCGAAACCACAGAAGAGTTTCATGCGGCTTTGAAACAAGCTCTCGCCTTTAGTGGGCCTCGCCTGATCGAAGCTATAATCCCCGTACCAGGGGCTTAGTATATGTCCAGTATGAACCTCATTCCTGTCTCGACCAGTGATTATAGACGCCTTGCTAAAAAACGACTACCGCGTAATTTGTTCGACTATATTGATGGGGGTTCTTATAACGAGACAACACTTGCAGCGAATGTTCAGGATTTTGAAAAACTGCGTATGAAGCAAAGCGTTTTGCGTGATGTTGAAAATATTGACACCACGGCCCAATGCCTTGGCGAAACTTTTTCCATGCCGCTTGGTCTCGCGCCCATCGGCCTTGCAGGCATGATGTCAAGACGGGCAGAAGTGCAGGCTGTGAAGGCGGCTGAAAAATCTGGCATTCCATTTTGTCTTTCCACCGTATCTATTTGTTCACTTGAAGAAGTCGCCAAAGCTGCCACCAAACCATTTTGGTTTCAACTTTATATGATGCGCGACCGTAGTTATGTGAAAGAGCTTTTAGCGCGGGCCAAAGCTGCCGGCTGCAAAACCTTGGTTTTTACTGTGGATTTAACCGTTGTCGGCGCGCGCTACCGTGACGCTCGCAACGGTATGGCAGGGCGCTTAAGCACATTTGCTAAATTTCGAGCTGCCTTGGAATATCCGACCCACCCGAAATGGCTTTTAGATGTTGCCATAAAAGGCAAGCCGCATTTGTTTGGTAATTTAGAAAAACTTGTACCCTCTGCAAGATCATTGGCCGATTTTAAAGACTGGGTAGATAGCCAATTTGACCCAACATGTACTTGGAAAGATATAGAATGGCTACGGTCGATCTGGGACGGTGATTTGATCATTAAAGGCGTTTTGAGTCCAGAAGATGCTAAGGAAGCTGTGGCGTCAGGCGCAGACGCTATTGTTGTTTCTAACCATGGTGGCCGTCAACTCGACGGCGTATCTTCGTCCATCAATATGACGCCGCGTATCAGAGACGTCGTTGGCGATAAAACTATGATCATTATGGACGGCGGTGTGCGCAGTGGACAGGATATCGTTAAGGCAGTGGCCAATGGCGCAGACTTTACGCTCATTGGAAGAGCATGGATATGGGCCTTGGCAGCGCGCGGTCAAGACGGGCTTGAGGCGCTCCTTGCTACGTTTAAGTCCGAAATGGATGTCAGCATGGCGTTAACGGGCGTGACCAATATAGCCAACATTACAAGCGGTGTTTTAGATCAATATTAAAGCGCCGAAAATTGCGCATCGAGGGCAGCATAAATTGCCGCTGTTGATTGGTAATACACCAATTGCCCCGCCGAAATAATTGGAATTAAAGTAAAGTTCAGCTTATCTTTCACAAAGTCTTGCACCGTCGAGAGCGGATAGACATGGTGCTGGTCGCCGTGCACTAATGTGACTGGACATATGACCCCGTCCAGAAACCCGCCCCACCGACTGGCCTCTATCTGTGCATTTCTCACAAATGGCATATAGCCTTGGGACGTGTAAATTGGATACGCTTCTCGCATGAGAGCCCCTAATTCTTGGTCATACATAGTTTTTAAATCACTTGGCGAACTGGCATAATGTTCTTGCAAAAACTCCTCGTCATACCCTGCATCAATTTTTGACAACATTGCGCGAACCATCATCGGCAAAAGCATAGGCGAATAGCGCGCCAGCATAATGTGCACACGCGGAGAGGGGTGCATAAGTTGAAATTGCTTACGTGTTGTAATGGGAATGCCTGTACTACAATTTACAAGACCTATAATACGATCTTGCAAATATTTTGCACACCCATAGCCGTAAATACCGCCTTGAGATACGCCGAGAATTTGGCATTTTTCAATATTTAAATGGTTGAGAAGGCATTCCACATCTTTTGAAAACCGTTTAACTGCACCACGTAGATTACCCACATCAGGGCTCGTACCTGCAAAAAATGGGCGCCACACCATAGTCAAACGAATATTACGCGCCGACAATTCTGCGCGAATTTGATCCGTTACCATCATCGCGTCGATGAGGCCGTGAAAATAAATAACTGGGCGCCCTTTTAATGGCCCGACACTTTCGTATTGTAATTTCCGCCCGTCAGGTAAATCCAATATATTGATACTGCGCCAAGGAGAGTTTGTTGGCTTGGATATTTGTACAGGTTCGGGTACGCGCATATTAAAATGGGTGAAACCAGAATAAAGACAGGCCAGTTCGACTTGTGAATGTAAGCCAAGCTTTGCCAGCAACGCCTTGGTTTGGGTACGCAATGTTGCAAGAGAACGTCCCCGCTGTTTGGCCAAGTCTTTTAAGCTCATGCCAGAAATTACTGCTTTGGTGATCTCCAAATCAACAGGCGTCAAATCGAAACCTTCTTTGAATTGTTGCCCTCGTTCAGGTAACCATTTAATATGGAAACTACACAAACGACCAATGGGATTATTTTTATAATCAACGGCTTTAGACAAGGCAATTTTTATTTGCTCACTTCCATCAGCTACGCTTAGATTATACACAGATATAATTTTATCAGTTTCATGCTTGCCAATAGTTTTTAGATCTTTTCGAAATTTTTTATATTGCTCTTGGCTAAAATGCACATTTGAAAGAGTTTTGTTTTTTGCAAATCCAAGTAAATCAATTGCGGCCTTATTAGCATGATACACCACCCCGTCTTCTCGAACCAAAGCGCTCGGCTTGTTATCGGCATCAATGAACCGAATAGACCCTGTCGCATAATTAAACCGTCGCCCTTGTCTCTCAAGTAGATCAAAAGCGTGTTGGAAATGCGTGGCAATATTGCTTAAATTTTCATGGGTTTCCAATCGCAATTGTGAGTTTTCATCATTTGCGACCTTGCTCAAAGCATCGGCGCGAGCGTTTAAAATATCCGTAAATGCACCAAAGCGCTGCGGCTCCACGGCCATAGAATAGGCCAGATTTATCAATTCCGCATTGGAATCATTATAGTTTTTTTCAGGTTGTACAGGCATGCGCTCCCCAAGCTAATGCTCAATATAGCAAATACATCAAAAATAGCTAATATTTTTTGCCCGAATACACCATATGGGGTATTTTTATTGACATCTACATATAGCAATAAAAGGATGCGCGACTATGACTAGGTTAGATCTGTATAAATGGGGCGTTTATGGGTGGGCAAAAAACGGATTCAGGCCCCGTTATTGTCTCAGTCCACGTCAGATAACCTCAAATTAGGCGTTAATCCCAGACAAGGCATTATTCCCTATGCCTTGTCTGGTTTTTTATTAGGGCATTCAAATCAGATAATTTTACGTTTAAGTAAGTCGGGGCGCACATATGCGCTGCTGAAAAATCACCCTCGCCTGTATAATGGCTTGGCAACAATAGTGGTGAGATCAGCCGCCAGCGACGACAACATACCGTTATAGCTATCCTTAAACCCGATACATTTATGTGTCGTCAAACCCAAACGACGCGCAGCCAGATTAAACACATCTGGCGCAGGCTTTTTATTTGGCACTTCATCACAGCACGCCACCACTTTGAACAAGTCTTCAGTCTCTAAATTCCAAATAGATTTACACAAGGCGTCCACATTAGGCCTACTTGTGGTCGTGACGATAGCAAGGCTTAAGCCTGCTGCCTGAGCCGCGTCCAATAATTCCTAGACACCAGGGCGCAGTGTCAAACCTCCGCTTTAACAATTTTCACATAATGCCTTGTCTTGTTAGCGTGTAGTTTTGGAATGCGGGTTTTTTACGGTTTCACATCTTCCGCCAAATGATCCCGCACATAAGTTTTCATGCATTCTTTGCCGCCTGTCGTTTTTAAAAGGTCTCGGTAAAGAGCTTCGCTCCAATACCAGTCAAGTCCAGCTTCCGCAAAGGCCAAGTTAAAGGCTTGCAAATGCACCCCTTCCGTCTCTGCCAACGTTCCGTCCACATCGAATATTAGCGCTTTTAACGTCATAAATTTAGCTTTTTTAATAGAGGTAAAAACGCATCCCAATTTGAAAAACTTGTCGTGTGGTATAAATCTCGTACTGGAGTTTTTCGGTATCCCTTTGTGTGTAGAAAGAATGGGCATTGCGCATTTTGGGCTGTTCCCGCATCGGTTTCGCTATCCCCCACATAGAGACAAAAATTATCCCCGAGCAAATCCACACACTCATAGAGCGGCGCGGGATCTGGTTTACGAAGGGGCAGGCTATCCCCACCAATCAGGACGGGGCAATATTTATCTAGCCCAATGGCGTCGACCACAAGTCGTGCCAAGCGGTAAGCTTTATTGGTGCAAATGGCGAGTTTATGACCATTGCCCTTAAGAGTTTTAAGCGTGTCCAAAACTCCGTCATAGGGGAGACAAAATTTAGCGGGGTCAGCAGCGTATATATCGCTAAACCTAGCAATGATTTTAGCTAATTTTGCACCGCTTTGGCCTGCGTTATTTTTCTGCAACGCACTTTCAACTAACGGCCCAATTCCGTGCCCGATAAACCCAGTTACGGTCGGGAGGTCAAGTGGGGGCAAACCCATTTCGTCCATCAGAACATTGGTGCAATAATGTAAATCAGGTGCGCTATCCACAAGCGTCCCGTCAAGATCAAAAACGATGCTAATTGGCACGGGCTTAAATTTTCCACTTAATTGAACAGCCCATAGACGGGATTTGCTCGATGGGGCCCTGCCCCGTTTCGGCCACACATATCATGGCTTCAAACAAATCACGGCGTAAATTTTCTGGCCCACACTCTTTGCGAGACGCGTCCAGCCGACCCCGATATTGCAAACTGCCTTCTTTATCAAAGCCGAAAAAATCTGGCGTACAAACGGCGTCGTAATCACGCGCAACACTTTGGGTTTCATCGTGTAAATAAGGAAAGTCAAAGCCCGCTCGCCGAGCTTGTGCCTCCATGCCCGCAGGCCCGTCATCTGGATATGATATTTCATCATTCGAACAAATAGCCGCCACACCAATGCCTAGCTTTTGCAAATCTCTCGCGTCCCTAGCAATGCGGCTCTCGATGGCTTTCACATAGGGGCAATGGTTGGAGATAAACATAACCAATGTGCCATTCTTACCTGCAACGCTGGCAAAATTATAAACTTTCCCGTCTCTATTGGGCAGTTTGAAATCAGGAGCCTGCCAGCCAAAATCACAAATAGGCGGAATGACCGCCATTAACTCTGCGCCGCTTCGCCCGCCTCGCGGATGGCTTTTATATTGGCGGCATATACACTCGTCTCTTGCCCGCCTTTTCCGTAGACCGCACTGCCGGCAACCAAAACATCCGCCCCTGCTTCTGCAACGAGAGGCGCAGTCGTGGGTGTAATGCCGCCGTCAACTTCGATCAAAATATCTCGGTCGCCGATCATCGCTTTTAAGGCCCTGATTTTTTGGATTTGCGAGTGCAAGAAACTTTGTCCGCCAAAGCCTGGGTTAACGCTCATGACAATAATCATATCAAGCCTATCCATAACGTTTTCCAAAATGTTTACGGGCGTTGACGGATTAAGGGCAACCCCTGCCTTACATCCCAAATCCCTAATCACCTGTAATGAGCGGTCAAGGTGGGGGTGAACTTCGGGGTGGATAGATATATTATCCGCTCCCGCTTCGGCGAACGCTTTGCGGAAAGGGTCAGCAGGTTCAATCATCAAATGTACATCCATGACGGTTTTAATATGGGGACGAATGGCTTTGCAGACACCCGGCCCTATGGTGAGGTTGGGTACAAAATGCCCATCCATAACATCTACATGCACCCAGTCACAGCCAGCCTCTTCAATGGCGCGGATTTCGTGACCGAGATTGGCAAAGTCTGCCGATAATATAGACGGGGATATTTTAATAGACATATACGCTCCATTCGTAATTTGAGGTCTTAGCTTACACATAATTTTGCGCGCCAACCTGGATAGATTTCGTCTGCGTCGGCTTGAAATGTTTCGAACGCACGGGCCAATTCCTTGTGTTCTTTGGCATAGCCTACAGGGTCTATACCCTTACGCCAACACTCTTCTGCTTGGCGCATAGAACGTGCACCCGCCGCCGCCTCGTCTAGGGCCCGCCTCATGGCGTCTGCGCCCAAAGGTATCGTTTCCTTTAAGGGTGCAAAAATTTGATTGCTTGAGGTTCGTCGTTTTTGATGAAATCACCGCCGAGCCAAAAATCATAACAATCACGGGCAAAGGGTTTGGGCCACAGAGTCAATACGGCGACAGTGGCCTTTGGTATAAAATCGCCTCCGCCATTGGCCTCACAGCAGAAACGCCGTTGATCCAAGGCCAGAGCCTGATCCTCCCGAGCGGAGTCGTAAAGAGCGTCCATAACGCCAACTCCATAAAACCATATGATCCCACAGGAGCCAGAGGCGACCTAAACCCAACTAGCCCCGAACCACCGAAAGAAAGCGGCGCAAAGGGCGGGTGCGGCGGAATTCTCGGTAAAATCTTCCTCGTGATTGTTGCAGTTGCTGTGAGCCTTGCAACCTTTAATCCAGCGACAGGTGCGGGTGTGTTATCTACATTTGCTGCAAGTGCGGCGGGTGGACTCGGGCTTGGAGTGGCGGGTACAGCCATCGCAACCACAGTGATCGGTGGTGCAATCGCGGGAGCCGTTGGTTCAATCGCCTCACAAGTGGTTGGCGTGGCTACGGGTATCCAAGACAAGTTCTCTTGGAAAGGTGTTGCCTTGGCCGCCATTGGTGGCGAGATTGGAGGCGGTGTTGTGGGTAAATTTGGTTCAGGGGCCGCCGTCACCAACCTTCAAACATTTGGCGCGGCGGGCATTGGCGCAGGTGTAAATGTAGCCACCCAAGGCATCGGTGTGGCAACTGGATTGCAAGACAGCTTTAGCTGGGCTGGCGTCGCGGCGGCGGGCATTGGCGCAGGAGTCGGCGGGTTTATTGGCCATCAAATCGCGGGGGAAGCGGGAAGTAAATTCGCAGAGAAGCTGGTCACCAGCAGCGCCTCCGCTATTGCTAATGCGGCAACACGCTCGGCTATTGAAGGCAGTAATTTCGGAGACAATATCATCGCCGCCATCCCTGACGTGATCGGGGGGGCGATAGGCGGCTATATTGGTAGCGAGATAAATGGGGCCTTTGACAGCGTTATCAACTCGCCCGAGATAGACATTGCCTTGGGTTCACACACATTGCCTGTCGGCACACCTTCCGAAGGCCCGATGTATGTTAAATATATGGGCTTTACTGACGATGGCTACGAAATGATTGTTTACGGTCAACAAACCCGTAATTTTGATGAAGTGGTTTATGCCGCCAACGCTCACCGCTGGAGCCAGCAATCTAATTACGGTGATAATTACGGTGACAGTAACCG
>JAESQI010000358.1 GCA_016765255.1 Robiginitomaculum sp.
TTGATGGCGTATACCGGGGTCGTCCTGGGGCGGCATTGAATGATTATATCAACATCAATCAAATTGAAATTCTGCGCGGGCCTCAGGGCACTATCTTTGGTAAGAATACCTCAGCGGGCGGGATCAATGTTAGAACGGCAAAACCATCATTTGAGCCGACTGCAAAGGCTGAAATCACCTTGGGGAATTACGGACTTCAACAATACAAAGCGATGGTTAGTGGTCCATTAACTGAACAACTCGCAGTGAGCCTCGCTGGCTCCAAACAAACTCGCGATGGATATATTGACAATTTGACAGATGGGTCAACGATAAACAATCGTGACCGCTGGTCAATACGCGGACAATTACTTTGGGAGCCAACTGACGAATTGTCTATTCGCATTATCGCGGACCACGCCGAAGCAGACGAATCTTGCTGTGTTGCGGTTCCCGTTCTTTACGGCCCAGCGACGGGCGCAATTCGGGCCGTTGGCGGTCTGGTCGTACCTTCTACACCCGGGGTATTAGGTGGTTATACTGGCGGTATTACAGACATTTCTGCGCGTGAGGTGCGTGTTAATACCGAGCAACCATTTGTAGATCCTTTAAATGACAGTGGTATTTCTGCGGAAATCGAATGGGATTTTGGCCTAGCGACAGCAACGGCTATTGCCTCATACCGGACATTTGAAAGTCTCCCAAATATCGATGCCGACTTCACCAGTGCCAATATATTTGACAGTGTCATTGGACAAGACCTAGACGAAACCTCTCTAGAACTGCGTTTTGCTTCAAATGGTGATAATGCGTTTGATTGGCTAGTTGGTGGTTATTACTCTGACCAGAACATTGATGCAGATAACTTTCTTGGATTTGGTTCAGACACCCGTAATTATATTGGATTTGTCACCCAGATACTCCTAACCCATTTACCGGGGGCACGTCACAAATCAATGTCGTTGATCTTGTGGAGATGATAACAGGGAATGCTCCGGGAACATTTTTTGCTGCGGGACAAGCCTCTAAAGACAGTTATATTTACGAAAACAGCGGCTACGCTTTCTTTGGCAATGGGACATGGCATGCAAATGACCGCCTCGATATCACAGCAGGCATTCGGTATACGAAAGAGGACAAGTCGGCCGATTACAATATTGACTCAAATGATCCTTTTTCACAGCTTCCACTAGGCCTTATTGCAAGCGGTGCGTTTGCTGGACTTGCATCACTTCAAACTTCGCCAGGAGTTGTGCCGTTCGATGTTGATTTTGAAGACGACAATATTTCCTTTGCCGTTAGCGCTTCTTATGAAGTCAGCGACGCGCTGAATGTTTATGCAAGGTTCGCGCAAGGCTATAAATCTGGTGGGTTCAACTTAAACCGAAATGGCCCGAATACAGCGCCAGGCACGCCAGACCGGACAGCAGATTATGCCGCTCTTGTGGCCGCTGACCCGTCCTTAACGACCCTGCAATCATTGCAAAATGCGGTGACATTCCAGCCAGAAACAGCCGATGCATATGAACTTGGGTTTAAATCACGATGGCTTGATCAAAGATTAAAATTGGACGTTACGGCATTTTACCAAACTTTGGACAATTTCCAGGCCAACTCATTTAACGGCACAGTATTTACTATCCGAAATGCAGGTTCGTTAGAAGGCAAAGGCTTGGAGCTTGATTATAACTTCCGTATCACAGACAATTTCTCTGCGACAGGTGGGGCTACATTTCAGGACATAAGTTACAAAACATTTCTTGGTGCGTCAGGTACCGCTGCGCAAGGTGCAGTTGGCGTGCGCACACAGGACTTGTCCGGTGAAAAACCAAACTTTGTTTCAGATGTAGTTCTAACGGGGTCATTTGATTATGTGCAGCCAATCTCAGCCAAACATGAAGTATCGGCACGGCTCGGATATCGTTACCGTTCAGATTATACCACAGGTCAAGACAACGATGCGATTACCACGCAAGGCAGCTTTGTTACATTAGACGGCAGTATTGGTATTCAGTCTGTAAACGGAATATGGGCTTTTGATATTTGGGGTAAAAACATAACCGATGAAACGATTGCTAGTGTCATTTTTGACACGCCGCTTCAGGCTGGGTCGTTTAGTGCATTCCTAGAAGCCCCTGCAACTTATGGCGCGACTTTGCGTTTAAAATATTAGGCTAGACCCGTTAGATTAAAATGAACCATTAAATATAAAATTTGTGCTGTTTTGGTTGGTTCCCTTTACATGCACACAGAAAGAGTCGCCTAGATGCAAATTTAGCGCGGCTTTTTTTGTCTTCTTTTGAACTAACAATGTAAACTTATAGGTTATAAAATGAAGAAAAATATTTTGGCATCTTCGTCGTTACATGACTACTCACATCTTGTGGGCCGTCCGCTTTACAAAGGCACGACAACAATCCTGCAAGTAAGGGCGTATCCCTAGAAAGTTTGAAACCAATAAAAGCAGATCCACTGCTTGATTTTACCGATCGTAGAGACTTCGAAGCCGCAGACCGGGGGTTTATTGCCACAATGGAAAGCGGCGAAATTCTTGATGCGGACGGAAATGTTGTAACCTCGATGAAGGCCTATGACTTTTTAAAACAAGAGGCACCAGCCACTGTTAACCCGTCCCTTTGGCGCCAAAGCCAACTCAATGCTAAACATGGCCTCTACGAAGTCATGGACGGCATTTATCAGGTACGCGGTTTTGATCTCTCTAATATGACAATTATTCGTGGCGATAAAAGCTGGATAATTGTCGACCCCCTTATTACAAAAGAAGCCGCCAGTGCGGCACTCGCGCTTGCAAACAAACATCTTGGCGAACGCCGCGTTAGCGCCGTTATCTTTACCCATTCACATCTTGATCATTATGGCGGTATACGCGGGATAGTAAGTGCAGAAGACGTACAAAGCGGGAAAGTGAAAATTATCGCGCCGCACGGATTTACGCGTGAAACTGTTTCAGAAAATATTTTAGCAGGTAATCAAATGACGAGGCGTGCGGGTTATATGTTCGGGATGTTTTTGCCTAAAAGTCCTGAAGGCCATATTGGTTCAGGTCTTGGGCAAGGCATTAGCCGAGGCACTTCTGGCCTCATTCCGCCCACACATAACATCACGGAAACTGGCGAAACGCTTACAATAGACGGCGTTGAAATTATCTTCCAAATGGCACCAGGCGCAGAAGCCCCTGAAGAATTTATGTTCTATTTGCCCCAGTTCAAAGCCTTCTCTCAGGCCGAAGAAATGAGCCGTAATCAACATAACCTCCTTACACCTCGCGGGGCGCAAATTCGCAATGGTCTTGTCTGGAGCAAGCATATTGATAAAACTATTCAAATGTTTGGATCCGATATTGATGTGTCATTTGGCTCACATCACTGGCCAACTTGGGGAAATTCAGAGGTTATTAATTTCTTTGAAAAGCAGCGCGATACATACCGCTATATTCATGACCAAACATTGCGGCTTGCCAATCACGGCGGCACGATGATTGAAATAGCCGAGCAGCTTAAACTCCCAAAATCTCTTGCATCTGAGTTTTACAATCGTGGTTATTACGGTACGGTCAATTTTAATTCAAAAGCACAATATCAGCTTTATTATGGTTGGTTTGACGGCAACCCAGCGCACCTCAACCCACTTCCTCCAGAAGAGGACGCCATTGCGAGTGTTCGTTATATGGGCGGCTCGGCCTCTATTCTTGATAAGGCAAAGGCGGATTACAATAAAGGGAATTATCGGTTAGTTGCTTCGGTTCTCAACAAAGTCATGTTTGCCGAACCAGATAATGAGGATGCAGCGCAATTATTGGCCAATACATATCGCCATCTTGGCTATGCAGCCGAGTCTGGTCCTTGGCGTGATTTCTACTTAACCGGTGCCCAAGAACTTACGGGGCCACTGCCTAAAGATATCCCTATCAATACAGTTAGTGCGGATATGATTGATAATCTCCCTTTGGATTTATTCTTTGATTTAATGGCGGTAAAACTGAATGGCCCCAAAGCTGAAGGGCTTGATATGAAAATCAACTTCGCCTTCACTGACACGGGAAATAAGGCTGCGCTTCATCTTAAAAACTCTGTGCTGAATACGCGCATGGGCAGCCAGTATGAAGATGCAAATGCAACAATCAAACTCGCCAGAGCTGACCTCAACCGCATTATGCTCAAGCAAACCGATTTTCGCACACTGATGAAGTCTGGTGATATTGTGGTTGACGGCAGCCTTGCGGATATGGACAAGTTTATGAAACTGCAAGACGATTTTGAATACTGGTTTAATATAATAAGACCATAATTTAGGATCCATAATTATGCATATGTTTCGAACTGTTTCCGACATTAGAATAGACAGATGGCACTTTAAACCGCCCCGGGTTTGCTGGAGGCTGTTTAGTTTAAGTTATGCTGCTTTTGGGACTTTGTACAAGAGGCAGGCTTCGCTCTCTAGGTTTGCATAATAATTCTCCTCGGCTTCTGCGGGTGGTATGTTTCCAATCGGCTCCAGTATTCTGCGATGATTGAACCAGTCGACCCATTTAAGTGTTGCAAATTCCACGGCTTCAAATGACTTCCACGGCCCGCATCGGTGAATGACTTCGGCTTTGTACAGACCGTTTATTGTCTCGGCCAAAGCATTGTCGTAACTGTCGCCGACACTTCCAACCGATGGCTCAATGCCAGCTTCCGCAA
>JAESQI010000359.1 GCA_016765255.1 Robiginitomaculum sp.
CCCACCATCTGAAACGACATTTGATTGCCGTAAATCAGGATAGCCCATCCCCTTATGGCCTCGGACACGGCGCGCAAAACCACAAGCCCGCCAAACCCTATCAATAGCGCAAACAGTAATTGCGTATCTTGCGGGCCCACGGCTTTATCCACAACCAATTGCAAGTAAAACGGGGCCGCCAAAGCGACAATTTGCAAAATAACCGACAAGGTAAGAGTTTGAAATAAAGCCCGCCAAAGACCGCGCATCTTGCCCCATAAATGAGATAATTTGGGTTTGAGCCTATCTTGCAAAGTATTAAAATCAGCAGCGGGGGTTAATTCCAACGCCACGCCAGAAAAATGATCAGACACTTTTCAAGCGCCATAACCCGAAGGCCACGCCCCGGATCAATAAAATACACCTTATTGCCTACTACTTTTTTAAGGACAATAAAATGGTTGAGGTCCCAATGCAGTATGGCGGGTGTTTGGATTTTGTGAATTTGTTCTAACTCTACCCGTAGCGGGCGCGACGACAAATACAGGCGCCCCGCCGTCTGCATAACCTGCTTTAAGCTCGCACCCTTTAAAGACACTGACGCAGTTTTTCGAAGTGCATTGAGATCAATATCATGACCATGATAACGGGCAATCATCACAAGACAGGCCAGCCCGCATTCCGTAGCCTCGGTTTGCAAAACCACAGGCAGGGTTTTACGGCCCACCCAACTCACGCCGTTTTTCCTAATGCCCATAACCAAATTGGCACGGATTCACCGTCAATCATAATTGAGGCAAACAAACTAAACCCGATCAGGCCCACAACAATTACCATCAATAAAATAGTTATAACCCATGTAGATAGAGGCGCAGCCAAGATTACATCCCCAAAAAGGGCTCGGGTTCGGTGGCGTATCGCCTCTTTTCGAAACAGGTCTTTTGTCATGAATGGATTTTAACGGCACAATACGTGATTCGCCAAGGAGGAATTTTCGTTCAACCCTACTGTCATTCCAGCGTAGGCTGGAATCTGGCCACAAGCTCAAACTTAAGAGCATGGGGCAGACCCCAGATCAAGTCTGAGGTGACAAAGAGTGAGGCTAGTAAAAAACAAATAATGCTAATACCCTTCGACTTCCCAGCACAAGCCTCCTTATTTTAGCGCGTCTCTAATTGGACTTGAGTGGTCTCTAATTCTTTGCGCAGTTGCTTTGAAAATATGGGGATATAGCCCTGCCACCGTTCCCATATTTGAAATGATTTTAGAAGTTGATTGTTTGTACAAGCCTGATTGATCGGCACGTTTAAAACCAGTTGGCGGTTGCGTCTTGAAAAATCAGCCCCAAAATAATCCAATTTTCCGGCTGTCCATTGTTCTATACTGATAATGGGATTGTTTTGGGAAAGTTCTTCCAATGGTATGGTTTCAGCGTAATGTGCCTCGACCAGAAAAAGATCAAAATAAAACAACATATCCGTAAACCGCTGGCGTTCAGATGGAGACTGTTGAGCTTGTAGGCGTGAATTTGTCGTTAAATCCTCAAGAGCCTTGCGCCGTAAATGTATGCCGTGTGTGCCTTGTATAAGCATAATGCCCTTAGACACAATTTCTTGGTTGTCCTCACTTTCAATACAGGATTGCAAAATATCAAAGGCTTGCCCCACTTTTTGTAGCGCGAGCTGGATACCAATGTCGAGTGTATCTAAGGCTTTAAGATTACTCGTGTTTTCGAGTTTTAGGCGCTCAAGTGCGCGGTTATATTCCGCCTTGTCGCTCTGCCTTTCGCTCCAATTCGTGATTTGAAAAGCAAGTAATATACCAACGACAACAATGAAAAAATCCAGAAATACCGCTAACCAATTTTGGTCGCGGATATTTTTTGTAATGCTGCGTAACCGCATACCCTAATACCCTTGCGCTTCTGGCAAAAAGATTTCACGTTTGCCGCCGGGGCCAGACGGGCCAATCATCCCGTCGGCTTCCATGCGCTCAACCAAAGTGGCCGCTCGGTTATAGCCAATGCCGAGACGGCGTTGAATATAACTGGTCGAAGCTTTGCGGTCACGGGCCACAATCGCCACGGCCTTATCAAATGTTTCGTCGCCTGTGCTGGTATTGCCACCGGGGCCGTCTTCGGCGTCTTCTTCAGTGTCAGTGGTGATGTCTTCAAGATAGCTTGGCCCGCCCTGCGCTTTGATGAAACTGGCGATTTTCTCGACTTCACTATCAGACACAAATGGGCCGTGTAGCCGCCTTGGTTTGCCGCCGCCCGCGAGAAATAACATATCACCCATGCCGAGGAGTTGCTCACCGCCCTGCTCGCCCAATATGGTGCGACTATCAATTTTCGAACTGACCGAAAAGGAAATTCGCGTGGGGAAATTGGCTTTAATCGTGCCCGTAATCACGTCCACTGATGGGCGTTGAGTGGCCATAATCATATGAATACCAGCAGCCCGCGCCATTTGGGCTAAGCGTTGCACCGTACCTTCAATATCCTTGCCTGCCACCATCATCAAATCCGCCATCTCGTCAATGACCACAACAATAAACGGCATAAATTCATAATTTAAGGTTTCTGTTTCGTAGATAGGTTCACCCGTCTCTTTACTATATCCAGTCATTACGGTTCGGGTCATATCCTCACCGCTCGTCTGGGCGATGCGAACTTTTTCGTTATAGCCCGCAATAGAACGCACACCCATTTTGGACATTTTTTTGTAACGGCTTTCCATTTCTCGCACTGTCCATTTTAAGGCCACAACCGCCTTTTTAGGTTCTGTCACCACAGGGGCCAGCAAATGCGGCACGCCGTCATAGACCGATAATTCCAGCATTTTGGGATCAATCATAATGAACTTACATTGCTCTGGCGTTAAGGTATACATGAGCGATAAAATCATCGCATTGATACCAACAGACTTACCTGAACCCGTTGTCCCCGCCACTAACATATGCGGCATTTTGGCAAGGTCAGCAAAGAACGGCTTGCCGCCAATGTCCTCGCCCATAGCCAAAGGCAATGAATGTCCGCAGGTTTTAAAGGCCTTACTGGCCAGCATCTCGCGCAGATAAACGGTTTCGCGGCGACGGTTTGGAAGCTCTATCCCGATAGCGTTACGCCCGGGCACTACGGCCACTCGCGCCGATTGCGCCGCCATAGAGCGAGCAATATCATCGGCGAGGTTAATCACCCTTGCCGACTTCACACCAGCGGCGGGAACAAATTCATAAAGTGTAACCACAGGGCCGGGCCGTACTGCATTGATCTCGCCTTCAACACCAAAGTCCGCCAAGACAACGCTTAATTCTTCGGCGGATTTTTGCAAGGCGCCCGTGTCCGTAACTGAGACACGCGGCGGCGGTGTGCTCAGTAGATCAAGTTTTGGCAGAATAAATTTTCCGTTTTTGGGGAATTTATACTTAGCCATTTTGGCTTTACTGACCACCGCTTTGGGCACTGGAGCCGCGTGGGTATACTCTACCTCTTGGGGCTCTGCCATTAAGGTTGCCGTAGGGTGGGTTGTGTTTGGCGGGGTATAAACGTCTTCAACACCGGGTGTTTCTTCCCAAACCCGCCGATTATCAAACCCTGCTTGCTCAAGAGGATCAATGTAGGATTTCTGAAACTTACGTTTTAGAAACGCAATGAACCCGTCGAGCTTGACCCGAAATATTGCCCAAACCAATCCTATGGCGTCCCAAAGTTCTGCAACGTCGCGCCCAACCATGCCGATAAAGCGGCCAAAGCAATACCCCAGCGCGCAAAAAGCTAAAACAGCCGTTATCCCGCCGCCAACAGAGGCATTTATTTTTAAGCCTGTAAATATGGATTGGACACCGAGGAACAGACGATCCCCGAGCCAACCGCCAATCCCTGTACCCATGGGCCAACTTTGCGGGATTGGAAAGGCGGCTAAAAACATGGTCAGGAAAAACACAGTAAATACCAACAAGGCACTTCGCCGCATTGAATCCCATTTTGTGATCCCCAAACGAGGTTTAAAAACGGCACGGGCGGCGGCAAACATCATCAACCCCCCGAGTGGCAACGCAGCCCAACCCAGCATTTGCAAAATCCAATTGGCAAGGCTTGCACCGGGTGTACCAAGGAAATTATGCATATTGCCCGCAAGGCCCGCCGTATCCCCATTGGGATCAAAAGGGCTAAAGCTCAGAAGAGAGACAACAATAATCGCGCCGATACCACCAAGACCACAGGCCCATAAAGCCCGTTTTAACGCGCTCGCTGGCGGCATACCGTCGTCAAGGAGCGCAGGGTCAAAAGTCGCTTGGGCAATAGGGGGCACGTATTTCTCCAGTTAATACTTAAAGGAAAGTAAAGGCCGACGGTAAAGGAGGCGTAAACAAAGCCTAAATTATTTGCGTGGCGTTATGCTTGTATTTCTTCTAATATTTCCCAAATAAGAAGCATAAAAACTTTAATACGGAGAGCCACATGACAACAATTTTAACAGTGCGTAAAAACGGCAAGGTCATTGTGATTGGGGATGGGCAAGTGTCTGCGGGCAATACGGTGATGAAATCCTCGGCTCGCAAAGTGCGCCGCATTATTGGCGGCTCTGTTATTATCGGGTTTGCAGGCGCGACGGCAGACGCCTTTGCCCTGATGGAAAGACTAGAGGCCAAGTTAGAACAATACCCAACCCAATTGGCACGGGCCTGTGTGGAACTGGCCAAAGATTGGCGCACGGATAAAGTACTACGGCAATTGCAAGCCATGATGATTGTGGTTGATAAATCAGAAACATTTGTCCTAACGGGTAACGGCGATGTTGTCGAACCTGACGACGGCGTCACAGCGATTGGCAGCGGTGGAAATTACGCGTTGGCCGCTGCCCGCGCGCTTGAACCTTACGAAAAAGACCCGGAAAAACTAGCACGCCGAGCCATGAAAATCGCCGCCGATATCTGTGTTTTTACCAATGATAATTTTGTCGTGGAAAGCTTGGACGCATAAACCCCGCCCCCTAGCCTTGCGGCTTTAACCAACCTTGATAGGCAACAATCAAACCAATTATAGGGAATTTAATCGTCACGTTAAAATGAAAAATCCCGTCTTTTTCATGCTCAAAGCTCTCTCCTTTTGGTAATAAAAACTTGGGCACAGGAAACCCAAATACGGTCATACGGCGCGGTTGTAAATATAGTTTTTTATCTTTGATAACCAACGCCATCCCGATGCTCACAGGGCCGAAGTGTTCAGTTATAAGATGCGTGTTTTTGCCAATACCTATTTTTTGTTTACTGGTAAAAACGGTGCCACCAAAATTTCGCGCCCAATGCTCACCCTTGGCGCTGGGGGTAAATGTGACGGTCAGCGGAACATTACGCGCCTGTTTCGAAAAGCCGATGAGTTTCCCAATTCCGATTGCCAAAGGGTTTTCCCCGCGCTGTACATGTGCCTTGCCAGCCCAGACGGTTTTTTTGGTACTGCCATGTAAAGCACGTAATTGCTCAGGCAATTGGGTATAGGCCGACCCCAAAACACTCTGATATATAGTATCCCGAACATCATGTGATGACCTCACGCCCATAAAGAGATTGCGGTTTTCAAATAACTCCCCGTAATCAGTCAATGACAATGCATTGGTCGCAGGCCTTGCCCCGTATTTTGGGCGCTCACCGTTCACGTATTTTCGAACGATGCCCTCGATAGCCATAGACGGGATATACGGGCCATCATCACCTTCTGCCAGCAAATGCCATGACATAGTCACGTGGGTTTTAGGCTTTCCTTTTACATACCCTTGCGCCTCTATAAACATACCGCCCCTATGCTCGCCAAATTTCATTAGGTTTAACACAAAGTAAAATAGAGGCGACAGCGGTTCAAACGATGGTAAATGAAATATAGCTCTAAGCTTTGCCAACACATTCAAAGTCCGGTGCAGGATTTCAGGCACAGGCCCCGCCCCCATCCAGATATTTTTTAAAGACGGCATTTCAGCGGGCAAGACTTGCAAATCGGGAACGTCAACCAGTGAAAAATGAATATTGCGCAACGGCAAAAGGCCTGGTGGCGCGATAGTGTAGCGCATGCTTTCCGTCAGGCCTTTAGCTTCTATTAGCTTACCATCTCGTATCAATTTCACAGGCCCGCCCGCATAGCCAATAACCGCCCGCATCACATTAAGTCCGATACCTGCATAGGGCGACGGAGCAATCCCGCCCTTAACCGACTCGATTACCATGTGGTTTTGAAATTCCGACACGACCGCAGCGCTGAGCACAGGAAAACTACTCACACCTGAGAGTGCAAAAATACCGGATTTTTTAGCTTGTCCATCAAATTCGGAAATTCCGAATACGAAATCCGCACAATCGGCAAAATCCAGATAATGAATTTTGGCGTCGATACAGGCCTTAACCACTGCATATGTATTGTGACTATATTTTTGAAAGGGGCCAGAGGCATCAACAACCATGTCAGGCACGTAGCGTTTAAGCGCTACCCCTATGTCTTTGCGGTCAAGTTTAAGCGGGATAAAACGCGCCGCCCCTGTTAATGTTTTGCAAAAGGCAATGGCCTTTTCTTCCGTGCGACCACAGATATAAATATCAAGACCAGCAAGACCCGATAAAAGCTCGGCCAGTCTGCCGCCAAACACCCCATATCCACCTAGAATTAAAATTTTCATTCGAGTATCCGCTCTTTAACGTCCGCGTCTGGCATATTGCATATGGTGACTGTGCCGCCAAATTTATATCTGTGCCGCGCTACAAACCCGTAGAGCGCATCTTGCACTTGGCGCGGCAATATCCGCAAAATGCGCAAAGCCCTCCACTTCCCGCCCAGCCTAGCGCCTACACGAATAACAGCTTCCATCGACCCATAGGCAACACCGTCTTCCAGATAGAGCCAAGATAATGGATCATCTGGGTTTAAACCGTAATGACACATGAGCGCGTGGCCTAATTTGCTTTGTAAGGGAATGATTTTAAATTCGCAGGCCTCGTCATTGCGGGCAATCCATTTGGCCCCACGCGCACAAACAGAACACTGCGCGTCCATAATTGTAAACGGCCCGCGATCTGAAAATTTGGGGACGGTTTGGTCTGACCGATATGAATATTTTGTTGTGCCTAGCTTCATAGGTTTCTCCGACACATCATATAATGAACATCAAAGCCAGCGCCTAGATGTTAGGTGTTCTTAACCAAGAGAAATACTACCGAGCTGATTTAAGTTGGGACTAAGAAAAATTTGTCTACCGCACATAAACCCTCTATACTCCCTTTATACATCTAAAATAAAAAAGGGGACACCAATGAAAAAACTCGCACTCGCCTTATTGATATCGACAAGTCTCATGAGCTGTACACCTCAAAACATTCAGACCATGGCCCCTATTGTAATGCCAAACTTTGTCCCATCTGGCTTGCTTTCAAAATCCTTACCAGAAATTGCCGCAGCGCTACAAAACGGCGAAACCACGTCCGAAGCTTTGGTCAAATCCTATTTGGCGCGGATTGAAAGCATCGACAATACGGGCCCGACCCTACAAAGTATTCTGACCATCAATCCAGATATTTTAGACCAAGCCAGAGCCCTCGATGCTAAACGAGCAGCGGGCGAAACCTTGGGCCCCCTGCACGGTGTCCCGATCTTGCTGAAAGACAATATAGAAACCAAAGACAATATGCCCACAACAGCAGGGGCGTTGTCCTTAAAAGAAAATATCACAGGGCGAGACGCGCCTTTGGTCAAGGGCTTGCGGGATGCGGGCGCCCTCATTTTGGGCAAAACCAATTTAAGCCAATGGGCTAATTTTAAATCAAATGATTCCATGAGCGGGTGGTCGGCCCTTGGCGGACAAGTGCGAAATCCGCATATCCTTGACCGCAATACATGTGGGTCGAGCGCCGGGTCAGGTGCTGCCATGGCTGCCAGTCTCGCCGCTGGGACTGTTGGAACGGAAACCAATGGGTCTATTATTTGCCCGTCTACCATTAACGGTGTGGTTGGGTTTAAACCCACAGTCGGACTTGTAGCCCAAGATTTAATCATCCCGATTTCCCATTCCCAAGATACGGCTGGCCCCATGACCAAAACCGTGAAAGGGGCCGCTATGATGTTGGGCGCCATGGCAACAGGCGCAGCCAAGACCGATTATATAAGCGGCCTTGACGCCAATGCACTTTTTGGCGTGCGTGTCGGTGTGATGCGGTTTTCTCAAGGGCGGAACGCCGATATTCTCGGCCTGTTTAATACCGCCCTCAAAGACATGGAAAGTGCAGGGGCTATCCTCATTGATATAGATGACTATGAGCGCACCAATACAGGCAGTGCATCCTTTGATGTTTTAAAATATGAGTTTAAAGCCAGCCTCAATGATTATCTCGCCAACACGGCCCCAGCCGTGACCGCCCGCACCCTCGCGCAAACCATCGCGTTTAATAAAGCCCACGCCGATATTGAACTGGCCCTGTTTGACCAAAGTATTTTAGTAGACAGTGAGGCCTTGGGGGGGCTTGATAGTCCCGAATATATTAAAGCCTTGAAAGCCATTCAAAAAGCAAATCGTCAAGACGGTATCGACGTTTTACTTTCGAAATATGAAGTCAACGCACTGGTTGGGCCTTCTGGGCCAGTACCAGGGCGGGTGGATCCAATTAACGGCGATGTCTGGCCCAATTGGGCGGATCAGGGTCTATGCCCG
>JAESQI010000360.1 GCA_016765255.1 Robiginitomaculum sp.
CACTTGATATGATAAAATTGTGCGCATCACCACGCCCGCAAACCCACCTAACGCCATAATCGGCATGAATGTATATAATAACCAACCCGTCGGCACCACGGACACAATGAAAAAGGTAACGATGGTGGCAATAAAGCCAATATAGGCGGTCGGGCTAAAAATAACTTTCGCAACGGCGGCCAAGTTTTTGCCTTCAACCTCTGCCAGAGGGAGGACCCCCGTGGCCACAATGGCAATTCCTACATAGAGGCAAGTGACAAGCAATAAAGACAAGCCCATAACACGCGGGATCATCGTGCCTGGGTTTTTCATCTCCCCGCCAAACTCCGAAATAAACTCAGAACCAATTAAGCTAAGGCGCAAAAGAAAGGCCGCCGCAAAAAATCCAGCAAACCCACTTGGGAAAATATTTCTAGGCTGAGTGTAGGCTGAAAAATTCTCTACATGCCCAAGCCCGCTTATAATATAAATCACCAAAGAGACAAGCAAGATCAGCACCATCAGCGCTTGAATGCGAGCGGCAGTTTTTATCCCGAGTAGGTTAGCTAGGTAGCATAAAACCATCACTACCGCCGCTACGATCATCGTATTGATATTTGGCAATAGCGCGTCCGCGTATTGAGCAAAACCAATGGCGAAACTTGCTAGAATTATCTGGCCTGCAATCAATAGCATTAAATAAATAAATGAGGTTTTGCGCCCCAGCAAATCTCGCACATAGGTGTAATTACCGCCCGTATTGGGAATAGACGACCCAAGGGACGCTATACACAAAGACGGAATGGCAACGATTCCCAAAGCCAAAACAAAGGCAAGCGGCGCGCCGTAACCCGTCATGCTAATGCTGATACCCGTTAGAACGACGACCCCTGTACCAATGATCTGCCCTAAGGAAATGCTCATCAAATCCCAAAACCCGAGCAGTTTTTTAGGGGCCACATCCCTCATTAAAACTGGCTTTCAAATGCGGTGAATTTAACGTCCAAAACCTTGATCATGTCTGCTTTTTTGTCAGCGTCAATGAATGCGTAGCGAAGCCCGTTATATGTATAATGCTTGAGCTCCGCGTAACTCACGTTCAGCTCTTTCACAGCGCGCATATATTCATGGGTCAGATCAATACGGGCTACACCCTCGTCGTCGGTTGAAAAAGAAAGGGGTACGCCTGCATTTTTATAAACCAAATAAGGATGTTCATTTCCAGTTATGCCGAGCAAAGCATCTGATGAGGTCAGGTTAATCTCGACCATAATTTCATGCTCGGCCATATATTTTAAAAGGTCTTTGTAATTGGTTTCAAATATAATATCTGTGCCGTGCCCGATGCGTTTGGCATGACCTATTTTGACTGCCTTTTGAATGTGATCCCTAAGTTCGCTCGGGTGAACAAGACCAAGCCACAACTCGCCCGCATGCAGCGAAACATTTCTTGGCCCAAGGGATTTATAGAGATAATCAATTTGCTCCATATGGTCGTCATAATCGCGCAAGGCGATAAAATCATCCTCAGGCGCAACAAGGTTCGTACCCACAAAACGGCTGTCTTGCTCCATCAAATGCCAGCCAAAAATCGTATGCGCGAACACGGCAGATAGGGGCAAAGTCCGCACGGGCTGATTCAGATAGCGCACGGTGACGTCGCAACCGGGCATGGCTTGGGCCGTGCCGCATTTTAAAATATCAACCTTGCGAGCTTCGGCAATATCAATATCTCTCTTGGCGCGGGCCACCATATTTGGCAGTTCCTGCCCGAACTCACTCGCCATCAAAGTCTGGTAATCAGCGTCCGCGTCCCCGCTCAATGCGATACCGCCAACCATCGGCAATATCGTATCAAACAGCTCCATCGTGTGCAGTAATTCTAAATATTGTACATTTTGCTCGCCTGCCAGATTGGCCGTTTGTGCCACCATATCACCAAAACGCGACGGCATGGCAGCCATAGCGCCAAAGGTTTGGAAAAACTGATCATGGGCCGACCAGCCAGAATAGGGGACAAAATCGCGCACTGAAAATTTATCTATCAATTGATTGCGCAAAACTTGATCACCGAGCAATACGGTTTTTGCCGTTGATAAGGCATCACAACCATTGTGGCCCGGAAAACGGAGCGCCAGAGCCTTTGCGTCTATACACATCCCGTCTTCTTCGGCCCATCTTAGCCAGTCTTCGGCGTAGACCGCACCAAATAAATGATTGTGCAAATCGCCGCCTTTGGGCATATCTTGCAAAAATGCCCGCAGCAAAATATCCGTCTCTTTTACATATTCAAACCTAGCCTCAACTCCCGTTTTCTGGTCAGGCTTTGCAGGGGCGCAAGACGCCAATAAAAATGCTAGTCCCAACACAATTATAATTTTTATTTTGAACATTCAAAGCTCCGCAATCATCTGGTCAAAAGTTTACAGGCTCAGGTCTGCATTGCCCATCTTTTTATTTCATAATACTTACCCTGAAAACGGCAGAGCCACATCCATTTTTATTTCTTTGAGCACAACATTAGAGCGCACTTGTCGCACCCCCGCCAGCCGCATCAAAAAATCATCCAAGAACCGGTTATAGCTTTGCATATCTTTGGTCACGACCCGAAGGTGATAATCCGCGTCCCCCGTCGTGGCCAGACATTCAAGAATTTCTGGACGAGATTGCACACTTGACACAAAGGCTTTTACATTATGTACGTCGTGCCGCTCCAGACTGACATATAAAATGGCCGACAGCATATGCCCCGTTTTTTCCCTATCGACGAGTGCACAGTATTTGGTAATCACCCCTGATGCTTCGAGCGCCCGCACACGGCGCCAACAGGCGGAAGCAGACATGCCAATCTCAGTCGCGAGTTGCTGATTGCTCAACCGTCCATCGCGTTGTAAGGCTTGTAGAATATTTTCGTCTTGCGGCTCCATATGGATAGTTCTACCATAATAATATATATATTGGCAATAATAATCATTTAATCCATATTTATTGACATTATTGACAATATTGCCCATCCGAATTGCGCTATACATATCTATGCAAAAATTTTCTTATACCCTTGATGATAAATACACACAAAGTTCAGGTCGAATTTTCCTAACGGGCACTCAAGCTCTTGTACGAATTGCCCTTGACCAGAGCAGGCGCGACCAAAGTGCAGGCCTAAACACGGCTGGGTTTATCTCGGGATATAGAGGCTCTCCCCTTGGCAGTTATGATTTGGAATTATGGCGAGCTAAAGACCATATTAAAGCCGCCAACATAGATTTTCTCCCTGCCGTGAATGAAGATCTCGCCGCAACCGCCATACTCGGTACACAACAAGTGGAATCAGACCCCGACAAAACCGTCGACGGCGTGTTTGGCATTTGGTACGGCAAGGGGCCAGGCATAGATCGGGCTGGCGACGCCCTTAAACACGGTAACGCCTATGGTTCCTCTCCGCACGGCGGGGTGTTGGTCATTGCGGGCGATGATCACGGCTGCGTATCCTCATCTATGGGCCATCAATCAGATGTCGCCTTCATGACATTTTTCATGCCAATTCTAAATCCCGCCACCATTGAAGAATATTTAGGCTACGGCGAATACGGCTTTGCCCTGTCTCGCTATAGCGGCATGTGGGTCGGGTTTAAGGCGGTATCTGAAACCGTTGAAGCTGCCAGCTCTGTGAACATCCCTGCCCCTAGAAAATTTAAAAAACCATCTCACAAAGCCCCAGCCACGGGACTGCATTACCGCTGGCCAGATTTGCCGGGGCCACAAATCGAGGAGCGCTTGGCGGCTAAGAAGCGGGCCGTTATCGCCTTTGTCCAAGCCAACCCCATTGATAAAATACTCTATCAACATAAAGCTAGCTACGGTATTGTCACAACGGGCAAGGGCCATCTCGACACGATGGAAGCATTGCGCCTTTTGGGGCTAACCGAGACAGCGTGCAAAAAACTCGGCATAGATATTTATAAAGTCGGCATGGTCTGGCCACTCGAAGGCATGGGCGCGACCGCCTTTGCCAAAGGTAAAAAAGAGTTGTTTATTGTCGAAGAAAAACGCGGCATTATTGAAAGCCAGTTTAAAGAATATTTCTATGATCATCCGGGCAGTAAACCAAAATTGATGGTCGGGAAATATGACGAAAAAGGTAATGCTCTCCTGCCATGGACAGGCGAATTGTCTCCCATTCAAATTGCAACAGCCCTAGCCAGGCGTTTGGACACATATTTCAAAGGCCACGGTTTTGCTAAAAAAGCAGCCAGGCTCCTCAAACCCAAACAAGAAAAACAGGGCGAATACGAAACTCGCCGCACGCCATATTTTTGCTCTGGCTGCCCCCACAACACCTCGACTAAAGTACCAGACGGCTCGCAAGCTTTGGCTGGTATTGGCTGTCATTTCATGGCCAGTTGGATGGATAGAGAAACCAGTTCCCTGATCCAAATGGGCGGCGAAGGGGTAAATTGGATCCCTCGGTCACGCTATAATGGCGGCAAGCATATTTTCCAAAATCTTGGCGAAGGCACCTATTACCATTCGGGGTCTATGGCCATCAGGCAAGCCCAAGCAGCGGGTATCAATATCACCTATAAAATTCTTTATAATGACGCCGTCGCCATGACGGGGGGGCAACCCGTTGATGGCCCCGTCAGCGTTGAGTCCATCGCCCACAATGTACGCGCCGAAGGGATTGAGACCATTGCCCTTGTCTCGGACGCACCCGAAAAATTTAGCACCGCCAATTTTCCGAGCGGCACGACTATTCACTATAGAGACGAAATGGACACCGTTCAAAGACGCCTACGCGACGTGAAAGGTGTCAGTATTTTGATTTACGAGCAGGCCTGCGCCACAGAAAAACGCAAACGTCGCAAGCGGGGCCAACTCGAAGACCCTGATAAATTTGTCATGATCAATGAACTTGTTTGCGAAGGTTGCGGCGATTGTTCAATCACATCCAATTGTCTGTCTGTCGAACCCTTGGAAACCGAATTTGGCCGCAAACGTCAAATTAACCAAAATTCTTGCAACAAAGATTTTTCTTGTGTGGACGGATTCTGCCCCAGCTTTGTCACCATTGAAGGCGGGAAAAGGCGTAAAAAATCCGCCCGCTTATCACCACAAGAATTGACCAAAAAATTAGAAGTCCTGCCCTCACCAATACTCCCCACCCTTGACACCCCGTACGATCTCTTAGTCACAGGAGTTGGCGGCACGGGCGTTGTCACAGTGGGCGCGCTCATAACCATGGCCGCCCACCTTGAAGGTATGGGGGCGAGTGTGCTTGATTTTACCGGATTCGCTCAAAAATTTGGCCCAGTTCTTAGCTATATTCGCCTCGGTCAAAGCCCAAATATGCTGCACCAAGTGCGCACTGAACAAGGCCAAGCCCATGCTCTACTTGGCTGTGACCTTGTTGTCAGTTCTTCAGAACAAGCTATGAAAACTTATGCATTTGGCCATACGAAAGCTGTGGTAAATTCTGCCCATATGCCAACAGGTGGATTTGCCCGTAATCCAGATATGCGTTTACAAACTGACGCAAGATTTGCCTCGATCAAGCGGGCGATTGGCGAAAACGATCTCAACCATTTTGATGCCAACAAAGCCTCTGATACCCTCATGGGAAATTCTGTTTACGCAAATGTGATGTTAATGGGCATGGCGTGGCAAAGCGGCTTGATCCCGATTGGTCTTGACGCCCTCCACCACGCAATCGAGCTAAACGGTGTGGCCCCAAAAGCCAATAAACAAGCCTTTGCTTGGGGCCGTCTTGCCGCTCATGATCCTGATTTTGTGCACACCCAAATCGATCCAAAACCACAAGCAAAGCAAAGCTTGGACGAGAGCATCCAAATGCGGGCTATTTTTTTAACATCTTACCAAAACAAGGCTTTGGCAGCGCGCTACCTTGCTGTGATTGAGGCCATAAAGGCCAAAGAACGCGCACTTGATACAGACTTAAAATTCACCGAAGCCTGCGCCAAATCTTTGTTTAAACTCTTGGCATATAAAGACGAATACGAGGTGGCTCGCCTGCATTTGGACACAGGTTTCAAGGCCAAAATAGCCGACCAATTTGAAGGAGATTACAAAATTAAATACCACCTCGCCCCCCCAACTCTCAATGGAGAGTTAGACGCCCGTGGACGGCCCAAGAAAAAAACCTTTGGCCCATGGATGAAATACGGGTTTCAGGTTTTGGCAAAATTAAAACCTGTGCGCGGCACAGTTTTTGACATTTTTAATTATACATCTGAACGTAAAATGGAACGGGAACTTATTCCTTGGTTTGAGAAAATTGCGACTGATCTTGGCAATGTTCTCTCGAAGGACAATAAAAAAGAGGCCACTAACATCGCAGAACTCATCATGAAAATACGAGGATATGGCCCTGTGAAAGAAGAGGCTGCCGACAAGATCAAGCCCGAGATAGAGAGGCGCACCAAAGCCTTGTTACAGAACTGATTTCGGCGCGTCCCATCCTCGACGTGCACAGGCTGCCAAAACGGTATTTCGTAACAAGCATGCAATGGTCATGGGGCCGACACCGCCCGGGACTGGGGTGATTGCCGAGGCATATTCACAAGCTGCTTTATAGTCAACATCGCCGACAAGCTTTGTAGGGCGTTTGGCGTTTTTCGCTTTATTAGGCACACGGTTGATCCCCACATCAATCACCACTGCACCTTTTTTAATCCAGTCCCCTTTTATCATCATTGGCCTACCAACGGCGGCCACGAGAATATCGGCGCTGCGGCACACACTTGCCAAATCTTTTGTGAGGGAATGGGCAATAGTCACTGTGCAATTTTCTTCTAGGAACAAAAATGCGGCAGGTTTACCGACGAGAATTGAACGCCCGACGATTACACAATGCTTGCCAGATAGGTCTTCCCCTTGTGCGTTCAATACATGTTTTGCCAAAATCACACTGCCAACAGGCGTGCAGGGCCGCAAACCTGACCTGCCCAAAGACAGACGTCCCGCACTGATTTCCGTTAGGCCGTCCACGTCTTTGGCAGGATCAATTTCAGAGATTACGCGGTTGGTGTTAATATGGTTAGGTAAGGGGAGTTGTACCAATATACCGTCCACACTTGGATCAGCGTTTAGACTTTTAACCAGTTTGAGAACAACGTCTTCGGACACATCTTCTGGCAATTTATGTTCGAGCGAGCGCATACCCGCCTCGCGGGTAAATTTATGCTTATTGCGGACATAAACTTGCGAAGCAGGGTCTTCACCAACCAAGACAACGGCTAATGTGGGTGCGTAATTATGCTTTTTTACAAGGCTCGCGACAGCGCTCGCCACATTTGTGCGTACGCCCGCCGCAACCGCTTTACCATCAATCAGGGAAGCAATGGTCATGTTGCGCCCTTAAAAAACACTACCTGTATTCATAAAGCTAACCAACCAAACTCTGATAAAGTTTAGGCCAACCAATAGAACAATAGGTGATAAGTCTAATCCGCCAATGGAAGGTAATACACGCCTAATCGGTGCGACAACAGGGTCTACTAATCCGTGAAGAACAGATAATATATTACCTACAATTGGGTTTCGCGGATTGATAATTCCAAACATTTGCAACCAACTGCCAACCACCCAAGCAAAGATCACAAACTGGTACAAACCAATTATTGTTAATAATAAATCGAATACAGCGTTTGACATAATTTCTCCGTTTTTCTTATTTAAGGGCTCTTGGATGTTCTTGCAAGGGTTAGGCCATCATGCTCGTTAATACACCTTTGACACCGTCAATGACAAATTGTGTGGCCAGAGCCGCGAGTAAAAACCCGAGAACGCGGGTCAACACATTGGTAAATGTCTTACCCATAATTTTCATCAACCATCCCGCCACCAAAAACGAAAGCAAAGTAATCAATAAAACAGCACTGAGCGCGGCAAGTATTGCGGCTTGATCATCGACACCCGAACTTGTCGACATCATCAACAATAAGGATGCAATCGTGCCTGGCCCTGCAATCATGGGAATCCCCATGGGAAAGACCGAAATATCCTCGGGATGATCAATGATTTCCAAGGCTTCTTCGGCCCGGCTTTCTCGGTTTTCCGTGCGTTTCTCGAACACCATCTGCAAGGCGATGATAAACAGCATGATCCCGCCCGCAATCCGCAGTGCATCTAAATCAATGTGCAGAGCATTAAAAATGCCCTCACCAAAGAAAGCAAATACAAATAATATACCCGCCGCCACTGCGACCGATTTAAACGCCATAACCCGTTGATGACGTTTCGTCGTACCCTGAGTCATGGTTGCAAAAATCGGCGCACACCCTGGCGGGTCGATGATTACAAATAGGACTGTAAAAGCAGACATGAAAAGTTCAAAATTAAACATGCCCCTCCCTTATCCCTTCCCCTGATTTGGCGCAAGTCAAACAAACACAAAACCACCCTTTTACAATGTTATAAAAGCTTTTCTTTTTTGACACAAAACTGATATGGCCCAATTGTAGGAGAAGCGAACAACAACACAGGAACTCGACAGGAACTCGAACATGACTAAATACCTAAAAATCGCACATATACCTATTTATGGTTTGCTCGCACTTACACCGACGCACATAGGTCTCGCAGGGGAAGCAAGCCCTTGGTCACTTTTTCACGGCGCGCCAAAATATAAAGACGCGGACGGTAATACCTTAAAATTACGCGGACGCATATTTTGGGACGCAGCGAGCCTGAATGAGGCTCCTGTCGGCGGAAATAGCCGCGACATAGAGGCCTCAGAATTTCGCACGGCCCGTATTGGAGTTGAAGGCCAATACAAAAAATTTAAATATGTCGGGGAAATAGACTTTGCTGGCGGCAAAACCACATATAAAGACGTCAATATCACTTATAAAGGCCCCATTGCCGTCAAAATCGGGCAGATGAAAACCAC
>JAESQI010000361.1 GCA_016765255.1 Robiginitomaculum sp.
CTGAGCACACGCCGCGACGCAAACGAATTGGTATGTAATTACCCAATTCGAAGGCGCATACATCTCCCTCCGCCTCAAACTTACATATGCTTGACGCCTAAAACGGGGGGACAATTTCAATATAGATGAAGTCCAAAGGGCGTGGATAAGGTTTTATAAAAAAAATTGTCATTCCAGCAAAGGCTGGAATCCGAAACACGTTCACATGCGATTTGTGTCGGATCCCAGATCGAGTCTGGGATGACAGGGGTTAGGAGGAAGCGACCCCACTCCCCCGTCATGCCCGCCCTTGTGGCGGGTATCCATGCTGCGAAAATATTCACTGCTATAGTCGTGGATACCCCACACAGGGTGGGGTATGACGGGGGAATTTTACTTAATCAGGATTGGCACCCATTTCGCGCCGTCAAACTTTACGGGTACCATTTCACCTGTTGTCGGGTCGAGCATATAGGGGGCGCTTTCGATTACGGAAACGGCTTCGCCTGGTGTGCCAACTCGGTTTGTGCCTAAAAATTGATCGGACGGAAACGCGTCTGGGTTATAAGGAATTGGGACGGCCCCTTCGGGGATTTCAACACGTTTGCCAGTTTGTGGATCGAGATAATATGGCTCGCCGCTCTCGATCGCGTCAGAATCTAAAATTGTTGTTTGTGGTGTATAATTGCCAATAGGCGGTAAGTTTACAGCCCCTCTATTGCTTGCGCTTTCGCTTGGCTGGCCGTTATATCCGGGCCCTGTGGCAGTATGGGCCGAGCTATCTCCAAACACCCGAGCATATGATATCACTTCTTTGGTGCCGCGTGTGGTGCTGGCAATATGAGCGGCGAGAGCCAGTTCCTCAGGCGTACGCGCAATGCCCATAATATAGACAATTCCGTTTTGTACTTCGATGCCAAAATTGCGCGCTTTCACTTCTTTGGTGGCAACAAGGCGGGCTCGAATAGATTGATTTAAATAACCATCTTTAATGTTTCTAATTTGGCCTTGGCCCTCTTTAATAAATATTTCGTTGCCGACTTGCAAAACACGGTCAGCAGACCACGCAATGCGCTCGGCCTCTATGCGGTCTTCGGTACGCGGCACATTGCCAGATAACAAGACAATTCCTTCGGCCACATCAATGTCGACACCAGTCAGGGAAAATCCGGCGGCGCGGCGCATGCGGGCCCGAATAGCGCGGTGGGCGCTCACATCATTAAGCGAGCGGGAAACACTACGTTCATCCCCTTTTTTAACGCCCGCAGTGGCGACAGCGCAGCCAGAAGAAGTGAGGAGGCCGGCCCCGAATACGGCAGATGAGAGGATCATGGTTAATGTTTTCATAAGAGCTAAATACGCCCATCCCCTTACTTAAAGGTTACCAAATGACGGGTTATTTGTGAGAAAATGGTAAGGTTTGACATTGCGATATTGTTCGCTATTTTAACCTATGAGCGCAAAAATCATTCCCATACCCCAAAGGAAACGACACAATACAACACCTTGGGTCGCTTTTCACCGCCTCGAATTAGGTCTGATCCTCAATGTATATGGACATATGGTCAGCCTCGGGCTTTGGCGGGATTACGCCATTGACATGCTGCAAGGTGAAGCGGTGTTTTCCATTTACCGCCGAGCCTCAGAGCAGCCGCTTTACCAAATATACAAACGCCCGCATATGCGCGCCAAACAAGGACAATACAGCGTCATTGCGCCTGGCGGCCTGATCTTAAAACGCGGCGCAGATTTGAAAACAGTCTTGCGGGTATTTGATAAGCAGAGGCTAAAAACCCTGTCTTAAAACAAGTCTTCGTAGAAAAAGCCTTGACGCGCACAGATTTACCCATCATGTTGCCCTCACTCATTAAGACCAGTGGAGGGATAGGCCCTTTGAAGCTGGAGCAACCCCGAAAGGCGTAAAGCCGGTCGGTAAGGTGCTAAGTCCTACGGCGGTTTTTAACCAACGGAAAATGAGGGAGAAGGCAAGCGCCTTCATTTCCTTATTTCCATATGCCCCAAGACTAGCCCCACAATATTAGGGATATGCTGATGGCATATGATGTTGAGATTTGTTTAGGTGACCATGTTTTGGAACGTGGGGACACGCTTGAAAACGACATGGTTCAGGGGCGGCTTTACGGCAAAGCGGGCGCGCCTGTGATTGTCATTCCGGGCGGTATCTCGGCGTCTCGGTTTATAGCCGACGAGCGCCCATCAGGTGCGCAGACTGGTGATAATTGGTGGTCGGAACTTGTTTATGCAGGTGGGCCGATTGATCTGAACTATTATCAGGTTTTGGGGTTAGATTTGGCTCCGTGCGGTGCCAACGCAAAGAGACACCTCACCATCACTACACATGATCAAGCGAGAAGACTATCTGCATTGCTTACCTATTTAAACATTGATAAAGTTCACACGATAATTGGCACAAGTTATGGAGGCATGGTGGCGCTTGCCTTTGCCGCTCTTTACCCAGACAAGCTAGAAAAAATGTGTGTATTGGGCGCAAGCCACCGTCCCTTTCCTATGGGCGTTGGGGTGCGCGGTATTCAAAGGCGCATCATTGAGTTTGCCTGTGAATGTGGTCGTCCCGAGGACGGGTTAAAACTGGCAAGGCAATTGGCCATGACTACGTACAGATCAGCGGAAGAATTTTCAGGTAGGTTTGACGCAGAGCCTATAGAGGGCAATCCTAATGGATTTGATGTGGGAAACTACCTACAGGCTTGCGGGGAAAAATACCCGGACGCCATGCCTGTTGAGAGATTTATGGCTCTGTCTCAATCCATTGATTTGCATAGAATTGATCCTGCAAAAATCACCACGCCAACATTACTCATTGCAACAAATTCAGATCAATTGGCCCCCCCGTCTGAAATTAAAGCCCTACACCGCGCCTTGGCGGGGCCATCGGAAATGGTGGTGATTGAGTCCATTTTTGGTCATGATTCGTTTTTAAAAGAATGCGAAATTCTTGGCCCGCTATTGGCAAATTCCATTTCGAGAGTTTGTCGTGCCGCGTAATGCCCCTCTGCATAATGCCAGTATTTGTGTCAGCTCACAGATTGGCAATGACAGTGTCTACGGCGCAGTCACGCCGCCGCTTTATCTATCCTCTACCTATAAGTTCAAAGCTTTGGACGGGATGGGAAAATATGATTATGGACGCGGCGGCAATCCTAATCGCGACGCGCTTGCAATCACGGTCGCAGATATGGAAGGGGGAAAAGGCGCCGTTGTTACATCGTCGGGCATGGCGGCTATTGATTTGGTTTTAAATTTACTCCCGCCAAATGCCTTGGTTATTGCGCCTCATGATTGTTACGGCGGCACACACAGATTACTCAAATCGCGTCAAAGCCAAGGGCGGATACGGGTACTCTTTATCAATCAGAATAGTGAACGCGCTCTTGAGCGGGCCTTGGACGAAAAACCTGCACTTGTTTTTATTGAAACTCCCAGCAATCCATTGATGCGGGTTTACGATATACAAGCCTTGTCGAGTGCGGCCCATAAAGTGGGTGCATTGGTGGTGTGTGATAACACTTTCCTGTCGCCTGCCCGTCAACACCCTTTGAAGTTGGGCGCGGATATTGTCGTGCATTCTTCGACCAAATATATCAATGGGCATAGCGATGTGGTCGGTGGGATTGTTGTTGCCAAAGACGAAGCAATGGCCGAGCAGCTTGCGTGGTGGGCAAATTGCACAGGGGTGACGGGCGCGCCCTTTGATAGTTTTCTCACATTACGCGGCCTTCGAACCCTGCATGCCCGTATGGACGCACAAGAAACCAATGCCCAAAAAATCGCCGAATTTTTACATGATCATGACTTCGTCTCCAAAGTCTATTATCCAGGTCTTAAATCAGACGCAGGATATGATCTTGCTCAAAAGCAACAAAGCGGCCCCGGTGCTATGTTAAGTTTCGAACTTAGCTGTGACAGGGACGGGGTCGGGCGTTTTCTCGCACATACATCTTTGTTTCAATTCGCCGAAAGCTTGGGGGGAACCGAAAGCCTGATTTGTCATCCAGCCAGTATGACCCACCGAGCTATGAGTGCGGAGGCACGTAAATTAGCGGGCATTTCTGAGACTTTAATTCGCTTGTCGGTAGGTCTTGAACATAGTAATGACCAGCTGGCTGAACTTTCCCATTACTTTCAAAATCTATCCAAACAATGAGTATATTATGACACTGTCTTCTGGCCAAAAAAATACACAAGTTCATGAAAAGTCCAGACTTAGGATTAGCTTTGAATTTTTCCCGCCTAAAACCGATAAAATGCAAGATAACCTCTGGACGAGTATAAAAAAATTGGAAACTCTTGTGCCTGATTTTGTCTCTGTTACCTACGGGGCAGGGGGGTCAACCCGCGAACGTGCGCACGAAACTGTTGCAAAAATTGTCAACAGGACAAATATCAATGCGGCGGCTCATTTGACATGTGTGGGCGCGAGCAAGGGCGAGATAGACGATATAGCCCGCGCCTATTGGGACGTTGGTGTGCGCCATATGGTTGCTCTGCGCGGCGATCCAACGGACGGGATTGGTGCTGGGTATATACCCACCCCAAATGGATATGCTTATAGTAATGATTTGATTGCGGGACTACGCAATGTTGCTCCTTTTGATATTTCTGTTAGCGCTTACCCAGAACGCCATCCCGAGAGCCAAAACTGGGATGTAGAAATTGATAATCTCAAACGCAAAATTGACGCTGGGGCGACGCGGGCCATTACCCAGTTTTTCTTCGAGGCAGACACATTTCTGCGTTTTCAAGACAAGGCAACAGACGCGGGGATCAACATTCCAATCATTCCAGGCTTGATGCTACAACCCAATTACAAGGGCATAAAACGCATGAGCGAAATGTGCAAAATCAACGTGCCAAATTGGTATCATGATTTATTTGCAGGCCTTGATGATGACCCCGCCACGCGGCAACTTTTAGCGGCGTCCACCGCTGCCAAACTAGCCCGTTCTTTGCAAAAACGCGGGGTGCGGCATTTTCACTTTTACACCCTGAACAAAGCTGATCTTGCCTTTATGGTGTGTAAAATACTGGGTGTTCAACCCACATCTCACGAGGCATAAATGAGCATTTGGAAAAAAATTGAACTCTCAATGCGAGAGCGTGTCCTGATTTTGGACGGGGCTATGGGAACTATGTTGCAAGGTTTAAAATTAACCGAGGATGATTTTCGTGGACAAAAATTTGCGCAATGGCCGAGTCCTGTGCAAGGTAATAATGACCTTTTGAGTATCACAAAACCAGAGGCTATTCGCGCTGTGCATGATCAGTTTTTTAGAGTGGGGGCAGACTTTATCGAGACCAACACTTTTAACGCCAATTCCATTAGCCAAGCCGATTACGGTTTGCAAGACCATGCGGACGATATTGCAATGGCCGCCGCAAAAATCGCACGTGAAATCGCGGATGAGTGGACGGCGAAAACGCCTGAAAAACCTCGCGCCGTTTTGGGAGCGTTAGGGCCGCTGAGTAAAACCTTATCTTTATCTCCAAAGGTAGAAGACCCGGGCTATCGGGCCGTTAGTTTTGACGAAGTCGTAGAGGCTTACCGATCACAAGCCTTAGCCATGTTTGATCATATCGACGGGTTTTTGATTGAAACCGTCTTTGATACACTCAATTGCAAGGCCGCGATTTACGCCGTCAAAGACGTATTTTCAACAAAGGGCCACGAAATTCCACTACTAATTTCGGGCACGATTACCGATAAATCTGGCCGTACTCTGTCTGGCCAAACCACGGAAGCTTTCTGGACTTCGATAGCCCACGCCAAGCCCTTTGCAGTCGGGCTTAATTGCGCGCTTGGTGCGGAGGAACTTCGCCCCTATGTGCAAGCGCTTTCCAAAATTTCAGACACCTATGTGATGGCTTATCCCAATGCAGGTCTACCAAATGCGTTTGGGGAATATGACCAAGACGCAGACGAAATGGCAGGCTTGGTCAAGGAATGGGCCGATGAAGGTTTTGTCAATATCCTCGGCGGATGTTGTGGTTCCACCCCAGAGCATATTCAGATGATCGCCGACGCCGTAGAAGGTATGGCCCCGCGCAACCCGCCAAAAATAGAGCCCGCCTTGCGATTGTCAGGCTTAGAGCCCTTTGCATTAACAGGATAAAAACGTGACCATACAAACAGCAAATTTTATCAATATTGGTGAGCGTACCAATGTGGCAGGCTCTGCCAAATTTAAACGTCTCGTGGTTGACCGCGAATTTGGCGAAGCGCTTACCATCGCCCGCCAACAAGTGGAAAACGGCGCGCAGATCATTGACATCAATATGGATGACGGTCTGATTGACGGGGTCGAGGCTATGCAAACTTTCCTCAATCTCATCGCGTCTGAACCTGACATTTGTAAAGTTCCGATTATGATTGATAGCTCTAAATGGGAAGTCATAGAGGCTGGTTTAAAATGTGTGCAGGGCAAATCTGTCGTCAATTCTATATCCCTAAAAGAAGGCGAAGAGGCTTTTCTTGCCCAAGCGCGTAAAGTTCGCCAATACGGAGCGGCAACTGTAATCATGGCCTTTGACGAAAATGGCCAAGCCGAAACGGCAGATCATAAATTTGAAATTTGCAAACGAGCTTATGATCTCTTGACCAAAGAAGTTAACTTCCCGCCAGAGGACATAATTTTTGACCCCAATATTTTTGCTGTGGCAACAGGGATTGAAGAACATAATAATTACGCAGTGGCATTTTTTGAAGCCTGCAAGCGGATCAAGGCCGAATTGCCTTACGCGCGAATTTCAGGTGGGCTTTCCAATGTTAGTTTTGCCTTTCGCGGCAATAATGTTTTGCGCGAAGCCATGCACAGTGTGTTCCTCTACCACGCTATTCCAGCAGGTCTCGACATGGCGATTGTCAATGCGGGCCAGTTGACTATTTACGACGATATCCCAGCCGAGCTTCGGGAATGTGTGGAAGACGTTATTCTCAATCGCCGCGACGACGCCACCGACCGATTGCTTGATGTGGCTGATAAATACCGAGGCGGCAAACGAAGAGCCAAGGTCGAAGACAAAGAATGGCGAAGCGGTACAGTCTCTGAGCGCCTATCTTACGCCCTTGTTCGCGGTATTACCAAGCATATACTCGACGATACCGAAGAAGCACGTCTGGCCGCAAAGCGGCCTCTGCACGTCATCGAAGGCCCGCTTATGGACGGGATGAATGTGGTTGGGGATTTATTTGGGGCGGGAAAAATGTTTTTGCCGCAAGTGGTCAAATCTGCCCGTGTGATGAAGCAGGCCGTGGCCCACCTCATGCCTTTTATGGACGCGGAAAAAGAAGCAATGGGCATGGCCGATATCTCCAATGGCCGCATTGTTATGGCAACGGTTAAAGGCGATGTTCACGACATTGGCAAAAATATTGTCGGGGTGGTTTTGCAATGTAATGGCTACGAAATTATTGATCTCGGCGTCATGGTGCCTGCCGAGAAAATCCTCGCCGCCGCCGTCGAGCATAAAGCCGATATGATTGGTCTATCGGGTCTGATCACGCCGAGCCTTGACGAGATGGTTTATATTGCAAGCGAGATGCAAAGGGTTGGTATGGATATGCCGCTTTTGATTGGCGGGGCGACGACCAGTAAAATACATACGGCGGTTAAAATCGAACCTGCTTATGAGGATGGGCCCTCGATTTATGTTGCCGATGCGTCCCGAGCCGTTGGTGTGGTATCTACCTTGCTCGGGGAAAAGAAAGACGAGTTTACCCAAGACATTCGGGCCCAATATGTAAAATCCAGAGAGGCGCATTTGCGCGGTCAAACCAAAAAGAAACGTCTTAGTTTAGTGGCGGCAAGGGCCAATAAATATCAACTCGATTGGGAAAATTACACCCCGCCCAAACCAACATTTCTGGGCACGAAAACCTTCAAAGATTATGACCTTTCATTAGTGCGCCCCTATATCGACTGGACGCCGTTTTTTGCAACATGGGAGCTGAAAGGGCGTTTCCCTGCAATCCTTGATAATAATCTATACGGCGAAGCGGCGCGAGATTTATATAAAGACGCGCAGGCTATGCTTGATAAAATTATTGCTGGCAAATGGGTGCGGGCCCAAGCCACAATCGGCTTTTGGCCAGCCGCCAAAATGGGGGATGATATCCAGATATTTGAGGACGAAACCCGAAAAGAGCCGCTGACCGTTTTGCATACACTGCGTCAACAAATTGAGAAAAAATCTGGCAAACCAAACTTTGCCATCTCTGATTTTGTCGCACCCGCGCAAGACTATGTGGGCGGATTTTGCGTCACGGCGGGCCTTGACGAAGAGGGCCGCGTCCAGAAATATAAAGATGATAAAGACGATTATAATGCCATCTTGTTCCAAGCCCTCACCGATAGATTGGCCGAGGCTATGGCCGAGCATATGCATGAGCGGGTGCGGCGAGAATTTTGGGGCTATGAAAGCAGCGAACGCGTCAGTTCTGAGGATTTGATTGCCGAAAAATACGCCGGTATTCGCCCCGCCCCTGGATACCCCGCCCAACCAGATCACACTGAAAAAACCGCCCTGTTTGAACTTTTGGGCGGCGAAGAGGCTACGGCTGTACACCTTACGGAAAGCTTCGCCATGCTCCCTGCCTCCAGTGTTTCAGGTCTCTATTTCTCCCATCCCGACAGTCTATATTTCGGGGTTGGGAAAATCGAAAAGGATCAAGTGAAAGACTATGCAAAGCGTAAAAACATGGAGCTACGCACCGCCGAGCGCTGGCTCGCCCCGATTTTGAATTATTAGGTTTATATTTCGCCAGCACACCCACTCCCCCTTCCTCGCACATAACCGCAACCTCCTCGCTCCTACCGCCGCAGGGCGGTATCTCTTGCGAATATACGCGCCAAGATTGGGACGGGATATCATCCTGAGACAGTATGAGCGGGATGTGAGGGAGGGCTATAAGTGCGTGCCTATGCCACATCCTCCAAAGGATATTCCAGCCTTTCCAACATTTCTTTGGGAATGACTTGCCAGAAATGTTGGCGTTCATGTTCCCATTCGGCCAGAAGGGTTTTGGAAAAATCGGACTTGGTAGCGTGTGCATGTTGGGCGATTAAGCTTTTAAGTTCATCTTCCCAATGAGAGCTCGCGAGTTTTCGCCAGACCACACTCTCGTCGTTGACCGCTTTGTCAAAGACGTTTTTGTCGTCATAAATAAAGGCCATTCCGCCCGTCATGCCTGCTGCAAAATTATCCCCGACACTGCCCAGTATCACCACTGTGCCGCCCGTCATATATTCGCACCCATTGGTGCCGCACCCTTCAATTACGGCGACTGCGCCCGAGTTTCGCACGGCAAAGCGTTCACCAGCTCGCCCCGCTGCCAACAAAGTTCCAGAGGTCGCGCCGTAAAGACAGGTATTGCCGATAATCGCAGATGTATGAACATCGATTTTACTTTGCCCTTGAGGGCTCAAATAAATTTCTGCGCCTGATAAGCCTTTTCCCACATAATCATTGGCGTCGCCGTCAACGATGAGGCGCAAGCCTTTCATGCCAAAAGCGCCCAAAGATTGGCCAGCCGACCCTCGCAAACGCACGATGAGCTGCCCGTCTGCTAGGCCGTCTTTGCCAAAATTTTGATACAAATGGCTCGAAACTCGTGTGCCGATGGCGCGCTGGGTATTGTGGACGGAATAAGTCAGTTCGGTTTTCTCGCCCCGGTCAAACACTTGCTTGCCGTCTTTGAGGATTTGTATATCGAGCGCGTCTGGAACTACATTGCGCATATGCCGTGTATCTTTGACAGCCAATGTATCGACACGGGCCAACACAGAACTTAAATCCAGATCGTCAAGATGGTCAGCACCTCGCGACACTTGCGCCAGCATGTCGGAACGGCCAATGATTTCACTTA